>JAVBQW010000219.1:0-11688 GCA_031548665.1 Thermoguttaceae bacterium | reverse complement strand
TGATCATTATCCACGCAACGGTTTTGCGTGCAAGAGCAAAAAGGAGCCGCTCAATCGACCCACTGACCGTTTTCGTCGGGAATGTCGAGTTCGATTATCACGGAATAGGCGGTTGCGGTCTTCTGAACGAAAATTCGATTCTCCCCAACTCCATATCGCGGAGCAAGTTTGATACCGCAAACGTTCCCTTCGGTCCCCTGCCTCAGTCCGCGAACGGTATCCCCCTGTGGAGCGGGAATCCAAACGATACCTTCCTGTCCGTCGTCGTCGGCCTCCGAGATGCCGATCAAACTCGACTCGCAGCAAAGCTCAAATTTTTGTACGCCCTCCCCCGCTTCGATTTCTTCGAACGGCGGCGGCTCGGGCAGCGTCGTCAGGACGGCTCGCATCATTTCGAAACCGTCGTCGATATTGAACAGGAAAAAACGATAATCGCCGGGCAAAATCTCGGCGGTCCATTGCGGCGTTTCATCGTCGGCAAACCGCAAGCGACCGTTTCGAAACGTCAGCGTCCCCAGTAATAGCGGCGGCAATTCCGCCCGATGCGATTTCGAATCGGACGATTTTTGCGTCAATCGAGCAAACAAAGCGCCCGTAATCAGCAGCAATATGGGAAGCACCCAACAAAGAATCAATACCGTAACACAAACGGGAACGACCCATTCGAACCAAATCCGCCAAAAAATTCCCGGGGCGGCAAGAATCAAAGCGACGTACGGAAGATATTGAAAAACAAGACGATTGATCCACGAATCATGTCGTAGAACGCAGCCTTCCGATTCAAACGACGTCCAATTGGGCGGACACGAAATACCGCTGCGCACCGGAGCCAAAACGTGATCTATCGTAAATTTCGTCCAATCGCCCATCGGCATCCGAATCGCCGGACCGTACCGCCAGTCTTCGACGTTCACGGTCTCCGATACGGTACAATCGCTTCTCGAAATCGAAACATTGAGTTCCTTTTCCAATTGATAGATGAAATCCAACGAATCCCACGGCCAAGCGAACGACGCTATTGAGAGACCAACCGTTTTCGTTTCAAGATCGACGACCGACATTCGAAGCTGCCGGGCGGCAACACGACGAATCGCAACCGCGAGAAAGAGATCTTCGGATCGAACGGCGATTTCGTCACAGAACTCCTTGTTTGTTTGCATGACCCTTCCTCCTTCACCGTTTAGCATACTTTCTCTTTCGACGAAAAACAACTCCCCTAAACCGTCGTGTCGTGCAATTCCCCTTCCCTTCGTGTATATTGGCACGAAGCGCGGAGTACCGGCTAAATGTTGAATCTCATCACCTTAACGGAGAAAAGCATGAAACGAAACACCATTGAACGTCGTTGCTTTCTCAAGACGACCGCCGCTTTGGCCGCCGTGTCGGTTGCAGCGCCGGCGTTCGCTCAAACAAAGGATCCGAACTCGAAGCTCAATGTCGCCTGCATCGGAACCGCAGGACGCGCCGCGGCGAGCGTCGACGGTGTCAAGTCGCAAAATATCGTCGCCCTCTGCGACGTTTTCGCTCCGAATCTCGCCAAGCGAAAAGAACAGTATCCCAACGCCAAACAGTACGCCGACTTCCGCGTCCTGTTCGACGAATTGGGGGACAAACTCGACGCCGTTACCGTGGGAACTCCCGATCACACGCACGCCGTCGCTTCCATTGCGGCGATGAAACGCGGCATCCACTGTTATTGCGAAAAGCCGCTCGCCCACAACGTTTACGAAGTCCGGCGGATGATGCGACTCGCCAAAGAAAAAAATCTCGTCACGCAAATGGGGACGCAGATTCACGCGACGGACAATTACCGCCGTGTCGTCGAACTCGTTCAAGCGGGAGCCGTCGGGAAGATCGACGACGTTCACGTCTGGTGCGCCAAGGGTTGGGGCGGAAAGACGTTCCCGCCGGAAACGGCCCCGATTCCCGAGGGACTCGATTGGGATCTCTGGCTCGGACCGGCGGCGATGCGACCGTACAGCCCGGCGTATGTTCCCGGCGGTTGGCGCTGTTGGTGGGCGTTCGGAAGCGGAACCATGGGCGACATGGCGTGTCATCTGATGGACCTGCCGTTCTGGGCGTTCGGTCTCGATTATCCGAAGAGCGTCGAAGCGATCAGCGGCGGCAAACCGGATCCCGAAGCGACGCCGACGGCGCTCACCGCCAAGTTCCTCTTCCCACGCAAGGGAGGAAACGACCTCACGCTGACCTGGTACGACGGCAACGGCGTCAGACCGTCGATTCTCAAGGAAAAGGGGCTCCCCGAATGGGACATGGGAGTTCTCTTCGTCGGCAGCGAAGGAATGTTGCTCGCCGATTACGGCAGGATCATGCTCTTCCCCGAGGAGAAGTTCAAGGAATACAAGCGTCCGGAACCGTCGATTCCGAAGTCGGTCGGACACTACGAAGAATGGATCAAGGCGATCAAGGACGGAAAACAGACGGACGCCCTTTGCCGCTTCGACTACGCCGGGCCGCTGACGATCTCGGTGCTGCTCGGAACCGTTGCGTTTCGAGTTCAGCAGAAACTTGAATGGGACCGCGAAAAAGAGACCGTCACGAATTCGCCCGAAGCGGTCAAACTGCTCAAACGCGATTACCGTGACGGCTGGTCCGTCGAGTAAGCATATTAGCCCCAAGCGTCAGCGCGGGGTGATATTGCGTTCGTGAACGGTGGGAATCACCCCGCGCTGACATTTGGGGCTGGTATGATATTCGTATCATTACAGCGGTAAAGGCGCGGAGTACCGGCTAAATGTTTTTTTTCTTGAACAGCGGCGACGCTTCGGTTTTCGGTGATTCCGGTGTTGTAACCGGTGTGAGGATGAGCGAGGTTCCGTCGGTCGAGATTTTCAGCGGCACGCTCGGCGACATTCCGAGCAGTTCCAGAATCGGACGGTCAATCACCAAAGCGTAACTGTTGCCGTGTCGGATCAATTGCTTTTGCATGGGCGTTTTGTCAAAGTTAAATCAATACGTCGTGTTGACGAAGTCTACCCAGCGCAGCTGGGCCGTCAACAGGAGCTGCCGCTCCGACGCCGAAACCCGTGAAATGGTCGCTCCGCTCCCGATTTCGCTGGCGCTGCATGAAAAAAAACACGATCTTGAACTTTAGTAATACATTGTACAAATTCAGATGCTCTACTGCAAGACACTCGGATTCCCGGCGTTAGCGAATCTTGTTCTCGAAACAGATTATCGCACCGCAGGCGGATGCGGCTAAAGATGGAACAATATCGTCAAAACAAGATGCGACCGGCGATCCAGAAATTACTGCGGTTCGGATTGCAACGGAATCGAACCGAGCCGTCTTCCGTCTGGAGCGTTTCCCAACCGCCGCCGAAGGCGTTCGAAATCGAAAAAGACAGGTCAAAATGGTCGCCGAAGAAAAATGTCAGGCCGTAATGGATCGAGTGTCCGCTTTGAATCGGCAACGACGTGTTGTAAATCACCGCTTTGTCGGGAGTTACCGCGTGGTTGAATTGGTATCCCGCCCGGAACGCCAGAAAACTTTTCCAGCGATGTTCGGCACCCAACGCCAGCGAATAGACGCCCCGGGAAATACCGAGTTTACCAACCTCCGGATCGAACGACGCCGGAATGTCGTACAAGGCCGACGCATGGGAATAGTCGTAATACCGGAAATCGGCGGCCAATGTCGTCTGTTCGTTGCGGAGCGTGTACGAGGTTCCCAAGGCGATGCGGAACGCCGAATCCTGCGAAAACGAGAGCCGCCGGGTTCCGATCTCGCCGGTCACGGGATCAATCCAACGATACGTAAAACCGTTGATCCACTGCGGCGACCGCAAACTGAAACCGAAACGGAGCCGCTCGGCCGGCGTGTAAAAGACGCCGATTTGTAAACCGACCCCCGCCCTGCTCCGTTGATCCTGTTCGGAGGGACCGGGGGAACCGGAGTACTGGCTCAATGAATCGATGATCGGCAGCGAGGCGTTCGGCGTCTCGTCGATCGAAAAGATCGGCGACAGGCCGAACGAAAACCGTTTGCTCTCCCGATACGAAACCGTCGGAACAAATTCGTAGCTGCGACATTGGTATTGATAAACGCCGACGAGTTCCCCCTGCCCCGGTTCGAACACGGAACCGACTTTTCGAGCTCCGTTTTCCGAAACGGCCAAGCCAAAGGCCCAATGCCGGTCCTTGTTGTAGACGAAGGAAAGCTCCGGAACTCGAATTTTCGGTGTCGCACCCGGCCAATAGGACGGCGGCTGCCATTCGTTTTCCTCGCTGTTCGGCGTCGAATAAGAATCCTTTTTTCCGCCCCATTCCGTGCGGCTGTCGTCGGCTTGCGACCAGATCCAAAAGACGGCGTAAACGCCGATCAGGGCCGTGTATCCCACCGGCTCGTCGCCGTACCACGGGGCGTTGTGACGGCCCATGCCGAGTTGGATTTCCGACTGTTCGAGGAACGAAATCGTCGCGGGATTCCATTGAATCGCCCCGGCGGAATCCCGTGGCAGCGCCACGGCGGCGCCGGCCAACGAATGATTGATCGGTCCGACACCGCCAAGCGTCAATTCCTGGGCGCAAAGCACGTCCCCTGTCCTGCCCCACAGGAACAGGAACGAAATTCCGAACAGGATGAAACGCTTTGTGGCCAGCCGCATGGACGTGAATTTTTACAGAAAAACAACAATCTCATGAAATCGTCTCACGGAAACAACGGTTTCAGGAAGTCACGGAAGGGGCCTTTGACCAAATCGAAAACCATCCGGAAGGATTCGTTTTTCGTCTTCAAGGAATATCGGACCCGGCGGCCTTCCGTTTCTGCGTCAAATCGCATGCTCGTTCTTCCGGAAGGAGCGTCGATGGTATGGAGAAGCGTTGTCGGCGGTGCGGCATTTTCCTCGGCTCGTTGTCGTGACCGTTCGATGCGTTCCTTAAGTCGGGTGAAGTTTGTTTGAATTCTTTCCGCTTTCTCCGATTCCGACAGCGTTTCAGTTTCGGTCTCGTTTTCCGGTTTGCCGGGATCGACCGCAACGTAAATCGCTTCACCGCCGATTCCCCAGACGATCGACGTTGTCGAGGAAGGATTGACGGAGGAAACGGTGAAAAACGTGATTCCCCGATCCGTTTCTAAAAGGGTCGGAGGGCCGAAGGTCAAATCTTCGAGCATTCCGCCCCCTTGATTCGGATCGGGAGGCGGCGTTTTCTTCAGAATGTCGAGGAACGCTTCCCAGATCGACGACAACAGGCTCCAATCGATGTTTTTCGCACCGTTTGAAAACGTGCAGGCGAAATAAAAGACGTCGTCCTCGTAGGCCATCGCAACGTCGACCGGTTTCTCGACGTCCCACGCCAAGGCGGCTTCGACGGCGTCGTCAAGAAAACGACGGATGTGTGTTAGCCAGTTTTTGTTCATTTCGTCCCGTTCGACGGGCGACGGAACCCCTTCTTCTTCGGGGAGGGATTCGTCCTGACGAGGACGCCAAAATCGGAAAACGCCGCTCTCTTCGCTTTCTTCCATGACGTACTTTTTTCTTGTTTCTTCATCAAGTTCGCCGTACGCCGCACTCAGCTCAAAGTAATATCGCTTTCCTTCCTGCCGAACATCGGGCGGAACGAGCGAGATTCCCACCTTCACATTGACTTTTTTCATGCCGATCCACGCTTCACGCTCCAGCGGCAATCGGCAGACCATGCTGTTTTCATCGCGGAAACCGTCGACCTGAAACGGGCGTCGTTGTCGGTTCCAGCATTCGAAGCGTTTCGCGGTCGGCGTGCCCTCGGCGGCAACGATTTCCATGCCCCATTCACTGCCGTTTTCAAGAGCGCTCAAGCCCAGAACACAGGATTCCCAGTCTTCGTCCCCCATCGAAACGGCTCGCTTTTTTCGCACCATTTTGATGAAACCGCCTTCGTTTTCCGTTTCCTGCGGCAATGCCGGCAGGAGATCGCGTTCCGGATAGTTGACGAAGATCGCAAACCGATGCTTTCTCACCAGATCGTTCCAGAGAAGCATGGTTCTCCACATCAGTTTTGTCAGACTGATCGAATCCGATTCGTTTCCGGGAATATGATAAACACAAAGCCAGTCGCCCATCTTCAGAAAACGAGGGTTTTTAGGAAAAAAAGACTGCACGATCGCGTTTCGGGACAGTTTTGCTCGAAACAACATTCTATCGTATGACGACAACTCGAAATCCTCTCCTTCCTTGACCGGCAGGATAAGGAATTTGCCGAGTTTTTCACCGTCGGTAAACGTCGCGCCGAACCAATTGGCTTGAGCGTCGATTTCGTCGGGAAAGTCGAATTTGAGGTCTTTGAGTTCCTCGAATTGGCTACAGAGATTTGCGAATTGGGCGTTTCCGCCGACGGCCCAAGCCGAACAGAGCGTCCATGGCGACTCCGCCCATCCTTGGACCGTGAACGACAAAACGACCGCCGACAACCACCAAACGTATGTTTTCATGACAGATCGAAGGAAAACCGAAGGTCGAGACCGTATCGGCAGGACTTTATCGATTTTCGCAACAGACGTCAAGATCGCTATTCACAATGATTCGACGATTCAGCGCATCGGGGCCGACGCGGCTCAGAAAAGAACTGCGACCGCAGGTCGCAGCTCGTGATACAGCTGTTCGCTTGGTTTATGCCTGCTGAAGGAACAAGCGTTCACGGCGACGTTTCGAGGCGGCGAACGCCAAGCCGGCCAGGCCGACGCCGAAGATCGCCCATGTCGACGGCTCCGGCGTCACCGGAGAGTTCGGATTCACATCGATCAGCGTTTGACTCGCTTGCGTTCCGCCGTCGGCGACGTAGACGTCGATGTCGTATTGCGTGTAATCGTAACCGAGCAAGTCCCAGGACGTGTCGCCCATCAACGCGGCCATCCAATCCTCGACCAAGGCCAAGACGTCGGGATTGAGATTGCTGACCATCTGGAACGTGCCGTCCAAAATGTCGAGGACGCCGCTGCCTTCCGTCAGGATTTCCCAGACGCAAATCTGCAGCGCGATCGCCATCGTTTCGTTGAGCATCGTACCGTCCAGATTGAACGTCGAATCGTAAACGTTGCCGAAGAGCGAATCGATCGCCGTCTTCTGGAAATCGCTGTAGATCGTCAGGGTCGACGAATCCAACGCGTGTTGGCCGTACTCCTGACCCGTCGACGAAAACGCATCGCTCGTATTGACGCGAAAATCGCCGCAAAAGGCCGCGAAATTATCCCCCGTCGTCTGATTGTGAACGTCCATGGGTGATACGTACACGTCCTTCGTCGTGCCGTTGTCGGAAAACTTCGCGATGAATCCCTTGGTGTACACGTCGCCCGTCAACATGTCCGCCGTCGCCGGTCGGACGATCAACAGCATCAAGACCGACACCACTCCCATTGTCAATAGGTTTTTCATTGTTCTTTCCTTTCTCGTAATAGGTGATTCGGATCATTTTTCGAGTGAAACGAATGAATGATGACTCAACTCTTGTTCCGGAAAGGAAATTTTTACCGATTTTTACCGATTTTTCTTGAAAAACACGGCGGATTGCCTCCTGCGTTTTCCAGTTTGCCAAAATTGTCATTCGACCGTGTTTCAAAGCGAAACGACGAGACGAAGAATGATGCAAAAAAAAGCAACAACGTCTTTCTTTGACACGATTTGCGTAAAAATCAACAAATTGTGCAAACGAAACGGCACGACGTTTAATCACGTCGGGAGCCGACGCGGCTAACGGGAGAGTTGGATGATCCGTTGACGCAGATCGAGAAAATATCGCGATTGAGCGGCATCCAGTGTTTGCGGATCAACCTGCTCCAAAACGCTCCACGCCGAACGCGGTTGGTCTCGTTCGACCAAAATGTTCGCCAAATTCAAGCGAACCAACGACGCCTTCCGCGTGTAATGCTCCAGATAATCCTTCATTCCGCCCATTGCCTCGTCCCAGAGCCCCTTTTCCAACAGAAGCTGAATCAGGAGCAAGAGATCGGACTCCGGCAGCAACGTGTTCGGAAAATCCTTCAGTTTGCCGTACATCACGTTGGCGGGAATCGGATTGCCTTCCTGAAGAGCTCGATGAATCTCACCGAGCAAGAGATCCTGACGTTTTTGCCGCCGTTCCGCCCGTTGCTTCTTCACTTCCGGTTTTTGAGCGTCCAGCCGGACTCGTTCGGCGTCGGTCATTTGGTGTCGACCGGCCCAGACGGAGAAGAGATCCCAATGCTCGCAGTCGACCCAACCGCGTTTGAGCATCACGACGCCGACGACTCCGCCCCAAATCGCACCGGTCGTGTGGAGAAACTCCGTCGAGAGCTGGCCGTGCATCAGGATCAGGTTCAGGACGTCGAAGCCCACAAACAAAGCGACCACGACCTTGACCGGAACTTCGAAGAGAAACGGACGAAAAGAGATCAAGAGGACGCAATCCATCGAATTTTCCGGCGCCCAAAGCAGACACATCACCATGAAACCGCTGATGATCGCCGAGGCTCCCGCACAATTGGAGGGCTCGCCGCCGAGCATGAGAATTTGGACGGTCGCTCCGTAGACGACGCCGATTCCGAGGTACACGGCCAGCGTCTTCCACGGTCCGAGCTTTCCCTCGACGACAAGACCGAACGCCCAGAGAAAGAGCATATTGCCGACCAGGTGCATGACGCCGCCGTGCAGGAAATTATTCGTCAACCACTGGACGGGATGCAGGCCGTCGCCGACCACCAACGTGTACGCCTGGATCTCTTCCGGGTTTGACATTTCCCAACCGAAAACGAGGACGTTCACCACGATCATGCACACGGTGACGAACGGCCAATAATAGATCGGAGCGTCGGTGTTGTACGGAAAAATCATCGGTCGAGGGAGAACCGCGACCTTACGGTCGCGGCTGTGATTGGCGATTCTGATTCCAATTTACCGGAGTTTGAATTGGGCGACCAGCTTTTGCAGATTGGCGGCCATCGCGGACATTTCGTTCGCGGCGCTGGCCGATTCCTCGGCGCTGGCCGTGTTTTGCTGGGTCACGGCGTCGATCTGCTGCAAACCGATCGTCACCTGATTGACTCCCTGCGCCTGTTCATTGCTTGCGATGGCAATTCCGGCGACGATATCGGTCGTTTGCTTGATTTGCGAAACGATCGTATCCAAGACACTCGACGTATGGTTGGCGACCTGCCCTCCCTTGTCGATTTCCTTGCCGCTGGTCGCGATCAGGTCGGCGGTTTCCCGAGCCGCCTTGGCGCTGCGAGCGGCGAGATTGCGGACTTCTTCGGCAACCACGGCGAACCCTTTGCCGTGCTGTCCGGCACGCGCCGCTTCGACCGCCGCATTCAACGCGAGAAGATTCGTTTGAAACGCAATGTCGTCGATTACTTTGATGACCCGTTGAATTTCGTTCGAGTTTTTCGTGATTCGTTCCATGGCGTTCGTCATTTCGTTCATCGCCTTTTGCCCACCTTCGGCGGCTTGTGAAGCGACGTTCGCCAAATCTCTCGCTTCGGTGGCGTTTTGCGCGTTTTGCTTCGTTTGGCTGTTGATTTCACTCATCGACGCCGTAATCTCTTCCAAGCTGGCTGCCGATTGTTGAGCCCCACTGGAAAGATTGTTCGCCGCCGACGAAACCTCTCTCGCGCCGGTGGAAACCCGTCCAACGGTATCGTTCACTTCATGGAGTGCCGAGTTGACCTTGTCGAGCATTTGCGCCAGGTTGGCGTTCATTTCGTCGCGGTCGCTCTTGCTGCTGATGTTGATCGCCCAGTTTCCGTTGGCTAAATGACTGGCAGCACCGGCGACGCGGTTGTAATCCTCGACAACAGACTTGGCGGCGCGGCCGACGTCGCCGATTTCGTCCCCCCGCCGCAATATGGTTTCCGGCATCGTCACGGTGAGATCCCCTTGTTCGGCAACCGTTTTCAGGATGGCGACGCTGTGCGTGATCGGCGTGGCGAAAGAGCGTCCGATGAACACGGCGGCAATCAGCAAGAGAAGAAGAATGAGCGACGTGATTCCGGCAGCGAGACGCAAGCTGCTGTTGCGGTCGTTATCCAATTGGACGATGGCGTTGGCGTTCGCTTTTCCGACTTCCTCGATCATGGTGTTGACATCTTTCGTCGATTCATCGTCGAGTTTTTTAAACTAGGCGGCACGACGGGTGACGTTTTCCATGACTTTCGCTCGTTCCGCGCTGACGATAACTCCCCACGGCGCCTTGCTCTTACCGAAAACGGCGGGTTGCATGACTTGGTACAGCTCTGTATCCACCGTTTTGAATTTCTTTTTTCCGTCACCGCCCAAACCGACATACTCGAGCGCTTTGACGATTTTGGTGTCCGGTTGGTTGTTTTTGATCGCGGCTGCCAAACCGTCCCGCTCCGGCAGTTTGCCGTAATCCTCGCCAATCAACTCCTTGTTCTGATGCCAGGCGATGCAACCGCTGCCGCCGATCAGGATGGCGTTTCCATCAAAAGCATTGAACGAGGCGAGCATTTTGTCCAATTTGTCAAATAAAACGTCGATCCCGATCACGCCGACGATCTTTCCCTCGAAACGGACGGGAACGGCAACCGACATCAGGTGAACTCCCTCGTAGATGAAAGGATCGGTCACGAATTCCTGGCCGGTTTGACGGGGAGTCGAGTAGAACTCGTTTTCATCGATCTTTTCCAAGGGGATGGTAACGACTTTTTTATCGATGAAACGAATCCACGGGAGGAAGCGTCCTTCGGCGTCGCATCCCAGTTCCGTCTTGTTTTTGAATTCCGCGTCTTTGTTGTCAAAGGCGTTCGGTTCGAATCCGACCCAAACGGCGTAAACCGTATCGTCTCGTTCAACGATCGCCTGGAGCATGGAGAATAGCTCGTTTCGGGAGCGGTCGGCGACCGGATTCCCCGTGAGGTATCCTTCAACGGCGTTCCCCAAAGAACGGGAGGCGGCAAACGACGTGTTGAACTCGCCGCCAACCTCGCCGACGATGGCACGGGACAGATTCACCATCAATTGTTCGCTCAAGTCGGTGACCATCGTTCCGGACTTTTTGCCGACATCGTCTAATGCCACGGTTAAATCGTCGTTGGTCTTTTGCCCTTTGGCGTCCAACTCCTTTTTGACATTCTCCATACTCGACTTCGACGTGTTGACCACGCCGTTCAAGCTGTAGTACAGCAGCCCGAAAATCGGAAGGGCCGTCAACAGAGCAACGGCGATCAAAATGAAAATCAGTTGGTAGAGAATGCGATAATTGGAAATACTCATGGTGGGAAACTCTCGTTGGTGATCTCTTGTCCGCTTGCGTTTGAGCCGCGAAGCTCATTCGAAAACATGATTTTATCGTTTTTTGAAAAAAAACACACAATGTCTTTGACAGAAAGAAAGAATTTCCCGATTTCAATAATCGCTATAAGCGGTATAACCGTTTTGCGACCGGAAAACCCTCGAAGCGTTCGGCATGCTGCGATCATTCGGCAAAAAAGACCGGGCGGTCCCGATCCTCGTCGAATTGACAAATGAAGCCTGTCGTCGTAGGATAATCGGGACTGTAGATTCAGGATCGTGTCGCAAACCACAAACCACGAACCACCTCTCCCGCCATGGATACGATCCCCTTTCATTTTTTGATGTTCGCACTCGATATCGGATTGCTGTATGGCTTGATCTATTGGCCGTTCGACCGGTCAGTCGGTAGATCGCTCGGCGGTTTGGCCTTGTTGGGTGGTCTCGGTCTGTTCGGAATCGTTCT
>JAVBQW010000021.1:0-2762 GCA_031548665.1 Thermoguttaceae bacterium | reverse complement strand
GAACGCTCCTCTTCCGTCGAAAGAAGAGGGGACGTTCGAACGAAGAAAAAACGGCAGAGGGAGCGCAGAAACTGAAAGATGATCACCTCCCGGCCGCACGGCTCTTGTTGTCACGCGAATAGTCGCCGTCATCATCGTCGTGATCGAATTCGAATTTGTCCTGCATGTCGGGACCGTTTTCGACGATCGAGCTGATGATCCGTTCCGCTTCGGCGTACTCTTCACGATGGGACCGCAACGACTCGCGGTATCCCGCCGATCCGTCGGCGAGCGACCGGATATTGACGTTCTCTTCCTCGATCGCGTCCATGATGAAATTTTCCACGACGGGATTCGAGGACCTGAGCGTTGAAAAATAGAATTCGAGAACGTCAATCCTGTTTTGTGATTGGTCGATCAGGACCTTGTACTTTTTGATCTGATCGGTCGCGGCCTGGATGCCGTAATGGGCGGCGCCTCGTCGACTGAGCGCTTCCTGGTACTGCTTGCGTTTGCGTTCCTCCATGTCGACGGGAGGTTTTGTCTGGACGGATTTTTTAACGGGAGCTTTGGCCATGCCAGGATCCTTTGCATAAAGAGAGCGGTTTACGAAAAAATGAACGATATATCTTCTAAAGGCTCACCGGATACCAAAGTATCCTCGATTGCCTTTTTTCTCGCTGAAATGTGTCGAAAGATCGACGCGGATTCTTCATCGGGCAGGACATACCCGTCGATCGCAACGGCCGTCGGCGGCGTGTCGTCACGGACGACTGTTTCCGTACGTGATTTCTGTGGACTCCGCTGGAAACCGTACTTGCTTGCGATGCTGCGGACCGTATACGGCTTGCATCCGAACCGCTCTCCTATTTTTCTGTACGACATTCCGGAGAGGTAAGCGTCCAGAATCGCGTCGTGATCGAATTTACGTTTCGCGCCCATGAGCTTGAGTCGACAAGGGTTAGAACGTGATGCCGTGAGCTTCGCGCAATTCCCGTTCGGCGCGGGACTGTTCGGGATCTTTCGGCTTGTTGGGTTTCGCGGCCGACGCCTTGACGCCGGGCTTGACGATGTTCCGACGGACATAGTCGTGGAGTTGCTCCAGGGTGTAGCGGACTCGCTTCCCGGCCATGGTGTGATACAAGGCGCCGGTCTGGCGGATCCGGAACAGCGTCCGGACGGAAACGTTCAACACCTTCGCGGCGTCGTCGAGTGTCAGGAGTTCTTCGTATTCCATGATTCATCTATTTGCACAAAAAAACCAGAGCCCGTTGACGGCGTTGTTCCTCCGGCTCTCGATGGATCTGGCCGGTGCCGTGCGAAAACATTGGGGCCACACACGGAGGCACCGTCAACGGACCGCTCACTTCGTCAGTGGCGAACGGCGGGGGACGGACTCGAACCGTCGACCTACAGGTTATGAGCCTGTCGAGCTACCAACTGCTCTACCCCGCTGATGCCCTGTTTTTCCGGCCGGGCCGCCGGTCGCCGAAACACTCAACCGCTCTTGCAGTGTTCGAGCATGTTTTTCTTTTGTTTGAATCCACCCCGGGGCCGACGCCCAGGAGAGTTACACAGGGAGCGCCGGCGCCCGAGGGGACGTTCAACCTTCACCGGCCGGAACGCCCGGCCAATGGGTCGCCGCTCTTCAAGGCGTCGGCCTGCCTATTCGCTTCAAATATCAAAACCCGATTTTGATGTGGCAGACCGGGGAACTGCCATGAATCAATCCGTTTTCGAGGATTCTTCGGCGGCGATTTTGGCTCCCTCTTTGCAGAGGATGCAGCGGTCGAGTTTCTGGGCGCAGTCGGGGCAATACTTTGCGCCGCACAGTCCGCAAGACGTGACGATATCGCCGACGATCTTTTCTCCGCAATCTTCACAAAACATCGACTTGATTCCTTGGTTGTTGCTCCAGTCGAAAAGAGGTACAATAACGAGCGACCAAACATGTTACTTCCCTCAATTCGAAAGGAGCGTTTTCGTGCTTTCAAATCAAAAATGCGCTTACTGCGGCCACGACTTGCGAAAGGACTCCGAAGATACTTTCGATGAATACCAACTGGCCTGCCGAAATTGGGACTGCCGCGTCGAATTTTGCAGCCGCTGTACGAAGCTGATCGATAGCGAAAAGTTGAAAAAATGCCCCAAGTGCGGTGCTACGTTTGCGGAGAATTCGCCGCCGAACCCTCCTTCGGAATGTGAAAACTCAACGAAATCCCCCTGACGCAGTATTCGTACGCATTGTACTGGGTGGGTGGCATTTTGCTCGGATCGTAAAGCGACTGGCGGATATGGACGTTATCCAAAATCTTGCCGGTCGTTTCCTCAATCTCTCTCACCATCGTGGCGACGGCCTTGGCGTCATCTGCGTGAAAAAGCCTTGTACCTTCCATCATTACCTCCCTTTCTTTGGTATGTGTCGGGCGGCTCATCCGTCCGACTCTTGTTGTTGCTCCCAACGGAAAAGGGTAGAATAGTTCTCGTAACAAACCCTACTCCCCCTAATCCGAAAGGAGCGTTTATCATGGATTACTTCGACCGGCTGATGCAGGAGGACATTCACCGGGCACATGCCGAACGGGAAAACGAAAATCTCGACATCAATCGGCAAACCTTGGAGTTTAACAAGAAGCGGGACAGGGTGCTCGCATAAATTGATGTTTTCTGTTTGGCGTCAATCTGCTATGATACGGCATCGTGCTTGATCGGAATCGTTCATTGTTCATTGTTCATTGTTCAAGGAGGTCGCCATGTCGACAAAAATCGTTTCGCAAACGGAA
>JAVBQW010000215.1:0-11741 GCA_031548665.1 Thermoguttaceae bacterium | reverse complement strand
GACACTGGAAAATCCGACAGGGAGATCCCACGCTCTTTTCCGAATGGTCCGAACCGTTGGACGTTTTCGGGGATTCACCCGGGGATTACGACGGAGTACCGTCTCCATCCCCGACTCCTTTGAACGATTTGAAAAAATTGGCGGTTCCCGAGGGATTGTCCGTAACAAAAACCGAGACCGGCACCGTTCAAGTCCGATGGTCTCCCGTGTCTGGAGCGACGACCTACCGTCTGCAATGGACGCGGTACAAAAACCGAATCCGTGAGTTTACGAACCAAGGCAAGCTCGAATCCCGGGAACCGACGACGGAAAAAGCCCGCGAACTCTGTAATCAGGGAGACATCTACGACGTGGTTGAAGGTTGGGCGACCGCCTATACCGGACAGCCGTGCGAGTTTTCGTTCATGTTGAACTCCGATGAATCCGCCGACCAGTTCCCGCTCCGGTTCCGTATCCGTGCGGAAAACGGAACGCCGGAAACCGATCCCACTTATCAACAGATTTGCCGCTTCCTTGAAGACGGCATTGAAAAGAGTTCTTATGCGACCTATGTTTACACGGTCAGGCCGGTCGACGCCGAGAACAGCATGTTTATTCTCGATCCGAAAATCGATCCGAACGGCGACGGCGTCATCGACATCGACGAGCGCGACGCCGCGATCGGGGAATCCTATGTTATGACCAAGGCGTTCGACGAAGCGTTCCGATACGGTCGCCGAGCGGTCGAGACGGAAGGTTTCGCCGACGAATGGGGAACCTGGGTGACGGCCGTCGAACCGATGTTCGATCCCGAAGGAAAGCTCGACGCGGTGTTATGCGCCGATTACGACACGAAAACGTGGAACGCCAATATTCGTGCCGCCAAGTTTTATCCGACGCTCTTTTTCGGCTGGACAATGTTGCTTTTTTTCGCCGGATTGATCTTGAACGGCAGACTGCGTTATTACGCCGGCGGATTGAAAGACGCTACGGAAGCGTTGCTGAGCAGCAACGCCGAGTTGATCGACGCCAAGCACAAGGCGGATGGAGCAACCCGGGCGAAAAGCGACTTCCTCGCCAATATGAGTCACGAAATCCGGACGCCGCTCAACGGTGTGATCGGCCTCTCCGATTTGCTTCTGCGAACGGAATTACAACCGAAGCAACTCGAATACGCTACGTTGGTCAAAGAGTCGGGCAAATCGCTCCTGTTCCTGATCAATGACGTTCTCGACTTTTCGAAAATCGAGGCGGGAAAACTGGAAATCATTCCGGAGCCGTTCGATCCGGTCGGCACGGTTCATTCGGTACTCGGCATTTTATCGGTTCGCGCCGCGGAAAAGCATCTGAAACTTACCAGTTCCATCGCTTCAGACACGCCGCGAGTCGTTTTCGGCGACGAAGGTCGATTGCGGCAGATTTTGTTGAATCTGGCTGGCAACGCGCTCAAATTCACCGACAAAGGGAGCGTGACCGTCGACGTGAGCGTTGTTCCGAATCCGGAGTCGACCGACCAGTGTTGCACGCTTCGCTTTGCCGTCATCGACACGGGGATCGGTATTCCCGAGGAGCATTTGCAGCGGCTGGGCGAGGCGTTTACTCAAGTCGATTCCTCTTCGGAGCGGCGACTCGGCGGTACCGGCCTCGGTTTGGCGATCTCCAAGTCGTTGGTACGATTGATGAACGGACGATTCGGCATCGAAAGCGAGTTGGGAAAGGGTTCGACCTTTTGGTTGAGCATTCCGTTTGAAACCACTTCGGAAGAATTCACGTTGGATGCGGAAGATCATCACGGGTCGGGGGTTTTCGTTTATCCGGAGACATGCGAGTCGCAAATGATTCTCGTCGCCGAAGACAATCGAGTCAATCAGATGGTCGTCCGGGAAACGCTTCTCGCCGCCGGATTCGATTGCGAAGTCGTCGACAATGGAGACAAGGCCGTCCAGGCGATGAAGAGCGGTAAATACCACCTGATCCTGATGGACTGCCAAATGCCGGAGATGGACGGATTTCAAGCCACCCGGGCGATTCGGTGTTTTGAATCGGCGCAAAGCGAGGGATTACACATCCCGATCATCGCGTTGACGGCCAGCGCAACGACGGACGACGCCAAACGGTGCGTGGACGCCGGCATGGACGCTTTTTGTACGAAACCGATCAACGCCCGGGAACTCGTTAAAACGATCCAGCACTGGTTCAGCCACAACGGCTCCACTTGATGACGCCGCTTCTTTTCCGTACACGTCTCCGCGTTCGGGAGCCTTTGGCGTTTCGGAGTGACGTCAATGCTCCGCGAGTATTCTGAACGCATTCCCTCGCTGACGTGTCGGTGTCTGAAACTTGCCGACAAATTGACTGATTTGATAGTAATTGAAAATCGATACACATACACCGTTTGAATCGATCGTACCGGTTAAAAAAGCATTTTTCGCGACATTTTTTCGTGAAATACTTTTTTTGAATGCTGTCAAGGCGGTCAAAACAGCCTAAACTAATCGTGTAAGCGTTTCGTACGGGCGTGCCGTCGTTTTCGACGGCGTGTTGTTCCGTCCTCGATGTTGCCGGACAAAGAAATCCGTTTGACGTTACGGATCTTTTCCTCTTTGTTCCCGGTCGTTCAACAGGGCGAACCGTCCTTGAACCGAACCTCTTCTCGTTTAGCGATACCAATGAAAATCAATCGTCTTGTCGTCATCTGTTTTGCCGTTTTGTCCCTGCTTATCGTTCTCCTCCTGACGACGGTTTTCACCCGGGGGTTGAAGGATATTTCGAAGTCGAACGAAGAAACATTCACCTCGGTTTCCGACAATGTCGAATCAAACAGCGAAGCCTCCTTCGCCGGACTGAAAAACGACATGCAGCAAATCGGTGACAGAATCGGTCGGATCACGGAAACCTCGGCGAGCTCCCAATTGAACAATTTCGGCAACGAAATCACCAATCAGATCAAGGGTTGCATGGACGTGTCGTTCAGCACCGTCCGTACCGTCGGACAAATCCTCCTGTTGCTCAAGAGAAACGCCGAGAAGCATCCCGAAAGCTCGCCTCGCCCGCAAGCGGAAGCGATTCTGCGTGAGATCGTCGATCGGAACCAAACGATTTGCGCGATTTGGTCCGGGTGGGAGCCGAATCAATTCGACGGACACGACGCGGAGTTCGTCGGCAAGGAGCACGTCGACGAAGGAGTTCCGGTCAATAACAAAGACTACGTTTCCGAAGGCTGTTTTCTGCCGTGGTTCTTTCAAAGCGACGGCAAGATTCTCCAAGGCTGCCTCGACGACTGGCGCGTCGCCGAGTCTCGATATTACATGGAAGCGTTTGAAACGGGAGAGGAAACCGTCATCGAGCCG
Source organism: Thermoguttaceae bacterium (assembly GCA_031548665.1). GTDB lineage: Bacteria > Planctomycetota > Planctomycetia > Pirellulales > Thermoguttaceae > WRKP01. Next base: position 8,412 of record JAVBQW010000215.1, on the reverse strand, counting down.
TATTGCGAAGGCGACGACATCGTCGTCTCGTTCGCGATTCCTTTGAAATCCGAAGGAAAAACGATCGGCGTGACCGGCATCGACGTTTTGATGAGCGACTTGATGGACATCGTCAAGAATTACAAGCCGTTCGGAGGGTTTGCGATGCTCATCACGCCGTCCGGTCTCGTTGCGTACCATCCCAACAAAGACGTCCTGTTCAAATTGGTCGACGATCCCGAAGAACCCGGAAAAAGAATCAAGGAACTTCGTAACCTCGGCGAGATGAAAGAGTTTCAAACGACGTTGGAATACGTCCTCGAAGGAAAGAACGAGACGATGTATACGAGCACGACGATTTCCGGTGCGGAATCCGAAGAAATGCTCGTGGTCCACGTTCCCGTCCAATTCGGCAATTATCCGAAACGTTGGACCGTCGCGGTCGCGGCTCCGTTGAAAAAAATCATGAATTCGCGAAACGAGGCCCAAAACGAAATCGCCGCGATGCTTCATCGAATGACCGAGACCAACGAGAAACAAACGCAGACGATTCATGCCGCCAAGACGTTATTCCTCTCGAACGCCGATCGCAACCATCGTTCCCTTTGGTTGCGGTCCCTGCAGGTCGGAACAGGCGTTTTCATCTTTTCCTTGATCGCCGGCTATATTTTCTCCCGTAGCGTCAAGCGTTCCATTTTCGCACGAGATCATTGGTATCGACAGATCCTCGATGCGCTCAACGACCCGGTCGCCGTCGTCAACATGCAACGGCAAACGACGTTCTTGAACGCGGCGGCCCTGAAACTCATTGATCGACCGTTGAGGGATTGCGTCAAACGCTCCGACGAGGAAATCTGGAAGGACGTGATCGGTTTCAAATTTCCAAAATGCGGTTTGCGACTGCTCGTTTCAACGGGCGAACACGACAGCTGGACCATTTTCAATGGATCGAATTGGGATCTCTACGCAACGTACATCACGAATCAACACGGTACCAAGGACGGAATGGTCGAAATCTTCCGTAATGTCGACGACCGCAAAACGGTGATGGTCTTGGGTAACGAAATGGATGGGATCGTCGACAAAACGCTCAAGAGCAGCGAGGCGATCACCGGAGCGACGGACTCCTTGGCACAAGGGGTCAAAAACCAGGCGTCGCGCTTACAGGAAGTTTCAGAGGGAATCGAGCAGATGAGCGAGCAAAGCGACGACAACGCGAAGCGGGCGGGAGAAGCCGATCACTTGACCGTTAACGCAAAAGAGGCGGCTCATTTGGGACAGCAGCGGATGCAGGAAATGATTCAATCGATGAATCGTATTCACGAGAATGCGCAAAACACGCAAAAGGTCATCAAAACGATCGACGACATTGCGTTCCAGACGAATCTTTTGGCTTTGAACGCCGCCGTCGAAGCGGCACGTGCCGGGACGCATGGGAAGGGATTCGCCGTGGTTGCCGAAGAAGTTCGCAATCTCGCTGCGAGGAGCGCCAAGGCTGCCCAGGAAACGGAAAATCTGATCGTTCAAAGTAACGCTCAAATCGCAAACGGAATGAAAGTCGTCAACCAAACCGGAACGGCGCTCAATTCGATCGCGGAGCACGTCGCCCAAGTGACGACATTGGTCGGTGAAATCGCGACGGCGTCGAAAGAACAGGCGGGTGGAACCCGACGGATTCGAGAAACGCTCCGCCAGGTCGACCAGATTTCGGCGCAGAATCTCGACTTGACGGACGAGACGTACCGATCTTCCGACGGCGTCAAACAAACGCTCGAGGATTTGCGGGCCATCGCCAAACGCCTGAGACGGTAAGCTTTCGTTTGAAAAAAATACCCTGACGCGCTTCGCGGCTCAAACGCAAGCGGACCACCAAACGGGTACGAAACATTCGGGAGGAAACCTTAAACCGCATCTCTCTTGTCCCGGTTTGTGGCATCTTTACTTTGTCGGTGTGACGGCTTATACTGGCATGAGGTTGCCGTTGGAGAAAAACATGTCCAAACACGCTGTGCGGCTATCTCGCTGTGCGGTTAACACTCCAGCGGGTCGCCAAGCGGAGACGAAATCCGATTTTCCTTTCCCTTTCCTTCCATGCTCGACACATTCTTCGCGGATCCGTTGTTCGCTGAAAACATCGCCGTCGATTTTACGCCGATCGCGGATTACGTCGGTTTGGCCGACTATTTGGCCTTGTTCCTGATTGCTCTTTGGGGCGCCTATTGCTGCGTGCTTCTCTGGCGCCGCATCTCACAGATTCAGTTTTCCAGTGAAGACGAACAAGAAGCATTTCTCGACGAAGTCCAACGATTGCTTGCGCAAAACAAAATCGATGAGTTGGCCGAACTCTGCGACGGCGATCCGCGCGTGCTGCCGGAGCTGACGCTTGTCGGACTCAAACATCGGCAGTTGCCGATCGCAAAGCTCCGTAATACGTTAATCGAACGTTTTCAACGGGACGTCATGGCGGAACTCGACTACCGCGCCAGTTGGATTCAGACGATTATCAAGGCGGCGCCGATGTTGGGGCTTTTCGGAACCGTTCTCGGAATGATGGGCGCTTTTAGCAAATTGAGTGCCGCCACCGAAGTCAGTCCGGACAAACTCGCTTCCGACATTATGTTTGCGTTGATCACCACGGCGATTGGGTTGTCGATCGCCATTCCGCTCGTTCTGGCGACGGCAAGCATCAACGTCAAGATCGGCCGCCTCGAAGACTTCGTCGGTTCCGGTTTGACACGACTTGTCGAAATTTTCGGAGGAAAACGTTGAACAGGCTCCAGGCTTCAGGCTCCAGGCTTCAGGTTTTAGAAGCCTGAAGTCCGAAGCCTGAAGTCCGAAGCCTGAAGCCTTCCCATGAATCATCATTTTTCCACGACGGATGACAATGCTCCGGTCAAGTTGCGACGGGGAGGTCGGGATTCGGCCGATATGGACATTACGCCGATGATCGACGTGGTGTTCCTGTTGTTGATTTTTTTCGTCGTTTGTTCGACCATCGGAAAGAATTCGTCGGTTCAGCTTCCCAAAGCCAAAATCGGCATCGCGGTCAATCCGAAAACCGCGACCGTTTTTGCTATCGCCGGGCTCGAAAGCGATTCGGTCGTTTATCTCGGTGATGGAACGGCGGGAAAACCACTCGCCGCCGACCTCGAAGTCCAACGAGCGGAAATCATCCAAGCCATCGAACTCGGTTTACGTCAAGGAAAAACCAATGTCGTGATCAAAGCGGATCGAAAGCTTCATCACGGTGTCGTCTATCGTGTCGAATCCGCCGCCGCCTCCGTGCCCGGCATCACCCTCAATATCGTCGTCGCCGAGGAATAAAGGGGAAAGTGAAAGAGTGAAAGAGTGAAAGGGTGAAAGAGTGAAAGAGTGACGCAAGCGATATACTCACCCTCTCACCCTCTTACCCTCTTACCCTCTCACCCTCTCACCCTCTCACCCTCTCACCCTCTCACCCTTCCATGCAGCATCAATGTCAGCGTTGCAGTTTGTTGATCGATATTTCGCCGTCGTTTTCAGGACGGGAGATTCGTTGTCCGGACTGCGGGCTGATCGGGATTCTGCCTCCGTCGTACACGGCGTCGACGGGACATGGGGCGGTGCCTCCCGTGACTGCAGGTCACGGCTCTTTGCCAGGGTACGGTTCTTTGGCAGATTACGGTTCTTCGGAGGATGTCGACGACCTTTATCAGCCGCTTCCCAGACGCAAAAAAGAGGACGCCGAAATGGATATGACGCCGATGGTCGATGTCGTGTTCCTGCTGCTGATCTTTTTCATGATCACGGCGTCGTTCGGTCTTCAAAAGTCGATCGAGGTGCCGCCGCCGGACAAGGAACAGAGCGCCCAACAAGCGAGTTCCCCGCAACAACCGGAAAAGCAGGAAGAGGAAATCGTCGTAAACGTTACCCAAGAGAATCGAATCTTCGTCGAAGGCGAAGAGGCGCCGACACGGCAGGAATTGTATGCCCGATTGCGTGACCGTCAACACCAAGGAGGACGACAGGCGAATCGCCTGTTGGTGGTCGCCGATTCCGAAGCGTCCCACGAATTCGTCGTCAGGGCTCTCGACGCCGGAAATGTCGTCGGCATGGAAAGCGTCCGAATTCAGACGACAGAATAGTTCCTTTCCCGAGAGCCGGGACCTGTGGTCCCGGTGCAACAACGAAGTCAGGAGAATTCAATGACCATCATTCGAAAGAACTCCCGTCGTGATTTTTTGAAGCAATCGGCCCTCTTGAGCGGGGCCGCCGTCATCGGTTTGCAGACGATGCGGGTCCACGCCGAAGAATCGGGACCGCTGAAAATCGGCCTGCTCGGCTGCGGCGGCCGCGGATGCGGTGCCGTCGTCGACGGAATGTCGAATGATCCGAACACTAAACTGGTCGCCGTCGCGGAAATTTTTAAAGAGAAAGCCGATGCCGCCGTGAAGTTGCTCGGCGACCGTTTTAAGGATCGGGTCGACGTTCCCGAAGAACGACGTTTCATCGGTTTCGACGCCTATAAATCGGTGATTCCGCTCTGCGACGTTGTGTTCCTCTGCACGCCGCAGCATTTCAGGCCGATGACGCTCAAAGCGGCAATCGAAGCGGGAAAACACGTTTTCTGCGAAAAGCCGGTTGCCGTCGACGCTCCGGGAATCCGAAGCGTGTTGGAATCGGCGGCGCTCGCCAAAGAAAAAGGACTCAATGTCGTCACGGGCCTGATCAACCGTTACGCTCCCCGTGTCCGGGACGTCGTGCAGCGGATTCACGACGGCCAAATCGGCCAAGTCGTTACGGCCCGGGCCAACCGAATGGGCGGTCCCCTTTGGGTGCGGCAACGAGAAGAAGGCGACACTGAAATGAAGTACCAGATGAGAAACTGGGTCAACTTCAATTGGATGGCCAGCGAGTTTATCAACGACGTGACGATTCATCAATTGGACATCGCGATGTGGTGTATCGGCGACGACTTGACGCCGGTCAACGCTTTCGGTCTCGGCGGTCGGATCGTCCGTACGGAACCGGGCGCCGGCGATATGTACGACTCAATGTCGGTCGTCTACGAATACGAAGACGGCAGACCGCTCTATGCGTTCAGTCGACAGATTCCCGGTTGTTACAGCAACGCGGCGGCCCATATTTCCGGCTCAAAGGGCGGCGCGGAGATCGGCAACGTCGGCGGTGGGCGCGTCGCGATTGTCGGCGAGAATTCCTATGACGCTCCGAAAGATGTTTCCAAAGGGGCGTATTTCAACCAACACACGACGCTGTATAATGCGATTCGTAGCGGCGGCAAGGATTACGTCAACAATCTGCCGTACACCGCGAAGGCGACCATGGCAGCGATTCTCGGTCGCATGGCGGCGTACTCCGGCAAAAAAGTAACGTGGGACGAAGCGTTCAATTCAACGGAAGTCCTCGCTCCAAGCGCGTACGCTTGGGACGCCACGCCGCCGACGCTCCCCGATGCACAGGGCCGATACAAACTCGCCATGCCGGGAACCTAAGAAAGTGTAGAGTGTAGAGTGATCAGTGTAGAGTTAGCGTACACTACTCTGCACTCTACACTCTACACTCTACACTCCACACTCTACACTCTGACATGCAATCACCGAACCAACTTCGACCACGCGGGGTGTCGCTGAACCTGACGCCGATGATCGACGTTGTGTTCCTCTTGATAATATTCTTCATCGTTTCGAGCAATCTCGTTCAGCAGGACGTCGCGATGGAACTCGATTTGCCGTCCGCCGCCTCCGGCGAGCAGGTCAAGGAGAGCAACACACGAACGATCACGCTCAACGTTCCCAAAGCGGGAACCATGTTGCTCGGTACCGAATCGGTCGACGTGGCGCAGCTTCGTGCTTCGCTGCTCCGTGAACGCCAACATTCCGAAAAAGGAATCGAGATTCGTATTCGAACGAACAAAGACGTTCCTTTCGGAGCCATTGAATCGATTCTTGTTCTCTGCGCGGAGTCCGGTATCTGGAACGTCGCGTTCTCGGTTTCCCGAGAACACACGGAATCACCGTAACACTCCCCGGAAAACATCGTGCTTCGCGGCCAAAACGCAAGCGGACCGTCCAACGGTTCCCAAGCAGCCGTTTTTTTTGAAAAGGCTGCAATTTTTGGTCCTCTTCGGCGCCTCTCTTTACGGTGAGAGTTGAACAATCGAATGATAACCGTTATACTACGCATTACGGTACTTTTCTCCAACGACTTATCTTTCGACGACTGCTGGCACCATGCAGGATCATTGGACCGACTCGCTCGATCTTCGCCAATTCCCCACACTGTTTCGCCGAATTGAAGACGATCTCAAGGAACTCGGAATTCGAGATCCGTCCTTGGAAAAATTTCGAGATTTTGAACGAATCGTTCGGCATCTTCTCCAATTTTTCGTCGTTTTCAATACGGACCATGCCTATGTTCCGACGCAACAAGACCTTGCCGATTTTGAAGCGTTCCTTCTGGCCCTTTGGGATTCCTGGAATTATTGTTGGATCAAAGCATTGGAAGAGTCGAATTCGGAGTCCGTTGACGGTTGGACGACTCATCCCCATGTTCGGGACCTCCTCCTCACCCAAGCGGTACATCGACAGGATGGAACGGCCTTTGGAACGATCGATCGCGAAAACACCCGGCTCCTTTCATCGCTTGTCGTTCGTCGCGGTTGGCGCTGGCAGCAAATCGGACAATACGACTCGCCGAACGAACTGATTCGGGATTTTTACCTCGATCTTTCCGCTCGCAAAAAATGGGATGTTTTCAAAGGATACACAAAGATTTCCGGTTGGTTGCCGGTTTATCTGCACGCCTTTTTGAGAGATTCGCTTCGACAAGGAATCCGCGATACCGACTCGCAACCCTCAACGGACAAAGAAGCGGCGCCAAATGAACGAAAGCGAGACAAACGGTTTACGACGCTGCCGGACCATGTCGCCTCGAAGGAGCATCACGGACCCGAACATGTTTTCGTTCTCGGCGAGATCCAACGGTTGGTCCAAGACGCCTTTTCCCGGCTGAGTCCGAACGATCAACTATTTTTATGCTTTTACCTCGAAAAACGACGTCAAGAGTTCCAACAAACTGAGATGTGCAAGGAAATCGGTCTGACCCCGTCAACGTTTACCCGCACCAAACAGAGAATTCTGGAGCGTTTTTCTGAAATACTTCACGAATTGCTCAAAAGTCAATTTCCTTCCTCGTTCGCCGCCCCCCTGCTGTCGATCGCCGAAATCGAAGAACTGATCGCCCCTTATTTTCCCCAAGCTCTCGAATAGTCCCATGAACTCCATCGAACGCGTCCTTCCCGACGACAACCTGCTGTTTCGACTTTTCTCCCTCGGCGAGTCGCAGGAATCGGAGCGAGAATCTCATTTTGCGGACGATCCGGAACAGGTTTATCGCTGGAACAACCAACTACTCGATCCGGAAACCGCGACCGGCTGTTCTCGCCATCTTGCCGGTTGCGAACGTTGTAGAAAGGAACTCGCCGACATGCTTTCTCTGGGAGTTCTGACTCTGGATTCCGACGGATCTTCCGACGAATCTTCAACGATTTCGCTCCGAACGCCTCATTCCGTCGCCCTTTCCCACGGTTTCGCTCATCGGTTCCTGATTTCCTGTGGCGTCGCCGCCGTGCTGATCGGCGTCCTGTTCGTCGCTCCGTTTTGGAACTCTCGACCGACCGGCGATCTCGCTTCCCGGACCGTCGATCGACGGTCCTCGGACGATTGGAAAACGAACCCCGCCTGGATGTTGCCGGAAAGCAATCGACAGTCGACGGCTAAAGGGTTTTCCCCCGAGATCGAGCAGCCGTTGCCGGAGCGTTTCGTGGAAAACTCCCTCGAGTCCGGACTTGCTCTTTGGGAATCGAAACGCCTCGACGAATCGCAAAGAGTTTTTGTCAACGCCGAAAAGAAAAACGCGAACGAACCTTATGCTCTCCTGGGACTCGGACTCGTCGATTTCGAACGGAAGGATTATCAAAAAGCCTTGGAGCGGTTCGATGAATTGATCTCGAAGAAAGAACTCGAACCGATGGTCGGGCTTTTCGCCCATATCAACGCCGCCCTGTGCTGCGAACGGCTCGGTTCCCTTGACGACGAAGAGCATTGGAACACGGCCCTCGCCCTAACGGAAACGGAATCAATTCGAGACCTCGACATCGTTCGCTCGGCCAAGGAACGAATCCGACGGGAACTCGAACGGATCGAACAGATTAAAAAACTTTGACGAATGGAGCCGGGACCTACGGTCCCGGTTCCTTATTGAATAACATTATTCCCATGCGACTGATTCGTTTATTTGTACTGTGCAAGTTCTCGGCGTTGTTTGTGAATGCAACCTTGATTCTGCCGCAAGACTGGAGGCTGGAGACCGGAGGGAACGGTTGGAAACCGGGAACTCCAGTCTCCGGCCTACAGTCTCCAGCCTTGTTCAGTG
>JAVBQW010000250.1:0-8158 GCA_031548665.1 Thermoguttaceae bacterium | reverse complement strand
TTCATACCGAAAACGGAGAGGTGAGAGGGTGAAAGAGTGAGAGAGTGAGAGAGATGTAACCGCTTGATAAAACGTATCTTGCATTTTCCCTTTCACTCTCTCACCCTTTCACTCTTTCACTCAAAAGTTGGCGGTTTATTTTCTGGCGAAAGCATAACTCATCCCCCGCAGTCGCGCAACAGGGATTTCTCGCTCCGCTCGAAATGACACGTTGTTTTGAACTTTGCATCTCTTCTGGAGAGAGGCGTAGCGTTCAAGCCAGCACGTTCTCTCCTATTTTATTTCTTGCAACTCTCCTGAGCGGTTGATTCCATGGGGGGATGCGGTATATTTTATATGATGTGAGTCCTCACGAGCTTCAGCGCGTCGCGGGCGACGCGGCTAACACTCAGCGCAAACGATCTCATGACACCGACGGAACAATACGACGCCTGCATCGAACTGCAGCGGGCCGGTAAACTCGACGAAGCGGTCGCCGCCCTGGAAAAATTGGTTCAGGAACAACCGAACTTCGCCCTGACGTACAACGCCTTGGCCGCGATCCACAAAAAGAAGGGCGAAATCGAAACGGCGATCGGCTTCGCGGAAAAATACTGCGAATTTGCACCGGACGACTCGTTCGGCTACACGATTTTAAGCTCCTACCAAGTTGAAGCCGGAAACCGCGACGCCGCCGAAGACGCCCTCGGCAAAGCGTACGATCTGCGTTTCAAAGAACAGTTCGAAAAGTGAAAGGGTGAACAGGTGAGAGGGTGAGAGGGTGATCCACAATTTTCCCCCTCACCCTTTCACTCTTTCACCCTCTCACCCTTTCACCCCAATCTCCATGCCGAACAAGATTCTCATCGCGGACGACAACATCGTGAACGTCGAGTTGCTCGACGCCTACCTTTCGGAGTACGACTACGCCATCGAAACGGCGGCAGACGGAGCGGAAACGTTGGAAAAGGTCGCGTCGTTCTCGCCGGATCTGATCCTGCTGGATATCATGATGCCGAAATTGAGCGGCTTCGAAGTTTGCGAAAAGCTTAAGGCGAATCCGAAGACGAAAAATATCATGATCCTCATGGTTACGGCCCTGAGCGAACAGGGAGATATCGAACGCGGCGTCCGCGCCGGTTGCGACGACTATGTAAGCAAACCGGTCAACAAGTTCGAATTGATCAAGCGAGTCGAGAACATGCTCAAGCTTCGTTCCGTGTCGAACGAATTGGAGCGTCTGCGTCGCTACATCGACGAAATGGAAGAAAACGCCGGTCCCGGACGCCCCAAACCGATGGGGAACTCCATTCCGGTGAGATAGTTTTCGCAGAAAATATTCCCGTCATCCCCGCGCAGGCGGGGACCTAGACGGAAGACGTCATTATTCTCTTTGCATCTGTCGTTGACGGGAAATTTACACCGTGAATGACGTGTGCAAACACTCATTGATATCTAATCTCTAGTACAAAGTTAAGGAAATAATGTTCGTGGTGTGATAACAGCCGGAATGGAGGCGTACTCGCCGTAATGACGGTTTTCGCCGTCAATCCGGCGGCTGAAAAATTAAACACGGCGCCTCCTTTCCGGCTGCTATTCGACGAATATCAATTCGTTAACACTGTACTTGTACGCCGAGTTTAGAATACGATTCATTATGAAGTCCCTTGAAAACAGGGGGCATCCGGGGGCTACGGCGGAGTACCGCCTACACCCCCGGCTCTTTTTAATGAAGATTATTTGAAATGTCGTGTACTAGGTCCCCGCCTTCGCGGGGATGACGGCAAACCCTCTACCCACGTCGGAGGCGGACGCCGCCCGTCAAGGGACGACGCGGCGACGGAGCAGGGACGTAATCATCGGATTCGTCTTCGTCGTATTCCTCTTCTTCCTCGAACTCGTATTCGTCTTCGGCGGACTCTTCGTCGTCGAGATATTCGTCTTCCTCCCAATATTCTTCTTCAGGCTTCTCGAAAACGGGCTCGATGTATTTCGGTTTCCGACGCGGCTCGTTCGGATTGTTTCGGAGCGTCGGTTTGACGGCGGGTTTGATCGCAATATTTTGCCTGGCCGCAACGGGTTTTTGCTCGGCTGAGTTTGCTGCATTATCTTTGGCTCGTTTGCGACGCCAAGCGCCCAGCGTCGTGATCACCTCGCGGGATTTGGAGCCGTTATGGGAACCGACAACGCCGTCTTCCTCCATGAAATCGATCATCCGGGAAGCCCGACCGTATCCGATCCGAAAACGTCGTTGGAGCAGCGACAAGGAACCGCGACCTTCCTGAATAACAACCTCGACGGCCTGATAATAGAGGTCGTCGCGCTGAATCTTCATATCTTCTTCCGAATATTTTCCGTTGCCGCCTCCGCCCCCCCCGGCTCCCCCGATTCCCCCTCCTCCGGTTTCGTCGTCTTCATCCGGATTCAGAGCGACAAGTTCCTCGACAAAATCCTGAGCGTCGGTTCCGATCATTTCGATGATCGATTCGATTTCCTTGTCGTCGACGTAGGTTCCTTGACCTCGTAAAATTTGGCTCGTTCCCGGTTGCAGGAACAACATGTCGCCGTTGCCGAGCAATCGCTCCGCACCGCTCTTGTCGAGAACGACCCGACTGTCGGTCTGCGACGCAACACCGAACGCAATCCGGGCCGGAAGGTTCGACTTGATCAATCCCGTGACGACGTCGACCGTCGGTTTCTGTGTCGCCAACACGAGATGAATCCCGACGGCACGACTTTTTTGGGCCAATCGGATGATATGGGTTTCGACTTCTTTGGCCGCGGTCATCATGAGGTCGGCCATCTCGTCGGCGACGATCAGGAGATACGGCATCGATTGGGGAATCGCGGCCCAATCCTCATCGGGAACGTCGAGCATTTTCATGCGGCGGCGTCGGTCGGCTTCGGAAAGTTTATTGTACTCGCCGAGTTGACGAACTCCGGCCGCGGCGAGCAGTTGATACCGCTCCTCCATTTTTTCGACGGCCCAACCGAGAATTGCTTCGGCCTTCCGCATGTCGGTCACGACGGGATGCATCAGATGGGGAATCGAGCCGTAGGGACTCAGTTCGACCATTTTGGGGTCGATCATCAACATCCGAACCTGCTCCGGCGTCCGCGTCATCAGGACCGAGACGATGATCGAGTTGAGACAGACGCTTTTTCCCGTTCCGGTCCGACCGGCGATCAGCAGATGGGGAAGTTTCGTCAAATCGGCGATCATCGGCTGCCCGGAAACGTCCTTGCCGAAATAGATCGGGATATTCATCTTTTCTTCGGCTTCCGGTCGCAGCTCCATGACGTCGCGGAGTCGGACGACTTGCGGTTTCTCATTGGGAAGCTCGACGCCGACCGTGTTCTTGCCGGGAATCGGCGAAACAATTCGAACATTCGAGAGCTTCAGCGCAACCGCCAAGTCGTTTTCCAGCGACTGGACCGTTTTGACGCGAAGTCCTTTCGACAATTCAAGCTCGAACTGCGAAATCACCGGCCCCGTTTGAATGTCGACGACCTGGACTTGAACATTGAAGTTCGCGAACGCCTTTTCGAGCTGCTGCGATTGCCGCTTGATGGTTTCCTCGTATTCGGCGTCGTCGAACGGTTCCGGCGGCGTCAGCAACTCCAGCGGCGGCAACTCGTATATTCGTTGCGGCGTCTCTTCGACTTCGAATTCGTCCCCGTTAGCCGCCTCGTCCTGCGAAACGATTGGATCGGCTTGCGGCTCAACGAGCCGAACCGTTTTCGGTCGGGATCCGAACCAACCGCGAAAAATTTGGGGCGCCGACTCTTCGAACTCCGACTCGCTCTGGAGTTCGATCCGCGGCTCAATCGGCAGCTCAATCTGCGGCTCGAAGCATTTCTCGTGCACGGTTTCGGCGACGCACGGCAAAAAGGAATCCGCAAGACTTTTCGTTTTGGGAGAAATATCTTCTCGTTCGGCGTGGGCGGGCAGCAATAGAGCGAGGATTCGGAGCAGCGTCTGGTCGCCGAGCAGAATGAGTCCGGCGACGAGGAGGCTGAACAGGAAAATACAGCTTCCCGTCACGGCGACGTAACGGCTCAGGAGCACTGCAACAGCGGTTCCGAGATATCCGCCGGGCCCGATCACCGGACCGGGCAGAAAGGCAAGGGACGTCCCAAACAAGCCGCAAAGTCCGGAGATTCCGACCAACACGAAACCGAGGCCGAGCGAACGCAGGAAAATTTGGTTCAGCTTTTTCGCGCGGAGGAGTTCGACGGCTTCGATTCCCAGCGGAATGAAAAGGAAAAATGTCGCCAATCCGAGACCGTTGAACAGCAGCGAGGCGGCGTAAGCGCCAACGGGTCCACAGAAATTCCGAACGTCTCCCGACGGCGGAAAAACGATTCGGTCCGGAGCGTCGGCAGTCGAATAGCTGAGAACGCTGACCGCCAGAAAGACGAACAGCGCAAACAGCGCGAGACCGAAAAATCTGAGACCGAGCGGTTGCATCGTAGGAGGGGAGAAGATGAAACGCAAAAAATCGGGGACAACCCCATTTCGTTCAATCGACCTGGAAAACGTCGTGCCGCCAAAAAAAATCGCCGACCGCTACAACGCTTGAAACCGTTGCGACCGCCGGGGAAAAGAAGAAAAACAACGCGGTATCCGTTGGGAATTGTCGACTCGTTCAAAACCGGCTGTCGTATTTTTCGACAACGGACCACTTCGCTTCCGGCGGCCGCTCTTCTATACTGGATCAATGGATTCTAACAATTACACTCTTCTCGATTTCGGCGGCGGACGACGTTTGGAGCGGTTCGGACCGTTGTTGTTGGACCGTCCTTGTCCGACGGCGACGGGAGTCGCTCCGAGAAATCCGACGGCATGGAATTCCGCTGCCGCCGTGTTCCTCGAAGAACGCCGTTCGTCAACGGATGGTCGGGGCCGTTGGCAAATATTGCATCAAGAGCCGAGACTTGCGGTTGATCAAGAGCCGGGACCTGCAGTTAATCAAGAGCCGGGACCTGCGGTCCCGGAGGCATGGCGAACCGACTTCGGGCCGCTTTCCCTGGAACTTCGCTGTACTCCCTTCGGACACGTCGGCGTCTTCCCGGAACAGGCGGAGAATTGGAAAAGGATCCGTTCGATGCTCAGCGAGGCGGCAACTCGACGTTCGACGCCGATTCGGGTCTTGAATTTGTTTGCGTACACCGGCGGTAGTTCGTTGGCGGCGGCTTCGGCGGCGATGAACGTCGAAGTCGTTCACGTCGACGCCGCGAAGAACCTTCTTGGTTGGGCAAAGCGAAACGCTGAATTGAACGGCCTCCAAAACGCGAAGATCCGTTGGATCGCGGAGGACGCTCGAAAGTTCGTTCGTCGGGAGCTGAAGCGGAACAATGCTTACAACGCCGTGATCCTGGATCCGCCGAGCTACGGACACGGTTCCGGCGGCGAGGTCTGGAAACTGATCGAACACCTTCCCGACCTGTTGGACGACCTGTTTCGGTTGATCGCCGCCGATCCGCTGTTTGTTCTTCTTACGGCCCATACGCCGAACGTCGACGCCGTCCGACTCGAAGCCATGGTCCGGAGCGTTGGTCCGCCGAGCGGTATGAAAACGACCCTCGCCGAATTGTTCATCCAAGCCGAAACCGGCAAAAAGCTTCCGTCGGGGGATTCCGTCCTGCTTCGACGTTGATCTTTTCATTCCGATGCCTGTCGGAACCGAACGGAATCGGGTATAATTCCGACCTGAGACTTTCGCTGGAAAACAACGCCCCAAGGCGCGCTTCGCGGCTAAAACGCAAGCGATCGGCAAATCGGGTATGAAACTTTCGGGCGGAAACCTAAGGGGGGTGGCCCCCCAAGCCAATTGGAGCTTCCGCTCCGATGAGAAAAACCCGCGAGGTGGTCGCTCCGCTCCCGACCTCGCTGATCCGCGTGAGCGGCATTGCAATGACAAAACATGCGCGCCGCGTTTATCCTACGACAGAAGAATCTAACAACGATTCGATGACTCTTCAACCCGAACACGAAAAATGCAACGATTTTTTTTGTTTGCCCTGTTCGTTTCATTCGGCTTCACGGTTGCGACAGCCGAAGAAAAATTCCGCTTCGAGGAAAACGAGAACGCCAGAACCTGGACGCTTTTCGAAAACGGGAAGCCGGTCTTGACGTATGTTTACGACGTCGTCGCCCACGAAAACGTTCCGGAAAAAGATCAACGGCGAACGGCCGGCTGCTACGTTCATCCCGTTTACGGTCTGAACGGTGAAATCCTGACGGACAACGCTCCGAAGGATCATTATCACCATCACGGGGTGTTTTGGACTTGGCCGCACGTCGGCGTTCACCAATCGGACGGCAAGGTCGTCCATCACGACCTCTGGCTCGGCAATACCGGCCTGAAGCAACATTTCGTCCGTTCGCTGGACAGGAAAACCACCGAAGAAAGCGCCTCGTTCTCGGTCGAAAACGCCTGGCTTTTAGCCGGTACTCCGGCGTCCGGTTCCCTCCATTTAGCCGGTACTCCGGCGTCCGGCGAAAAAATCATGAAGGAGGAAGTCTCCATCACGGTTCATCGTTCGAAAACGGTCGACGGCCTCAAGAGCCGGGCGATCGACTTCTCGTTCAAATGGACGCCGACGGACAAACCGATTTCGTTGCGCGGCGCCGAAGAAAAAAGTTACGGCGGTCTGTCGATCCGATTGCGACCGTTCGTCGAGCCGAAAAAAAATCAGGCGGGACCGAGCAAGATCAACGTGATTACGGTTCCGAGCGGTCCGGCGGCGAACGACTTGCCGGACACGCCGCTTGCCTGGGCGGATTACACGTCCCGGTTCGGCGACGACGACAAGCGGAGCGGCGCCGCTCTTTTCGTTCCGAAAACGCATCCGGACTATCCGCCGACCTGGCTGACCCGCTATTACGGTCCGCTCTGCATCGGCTGGCCCGGCGTGAAAGACAGGACGTTCCAGCCCGGTGAGGAGATCAAGCTCCAATATCGTCTCTGGATCCACGACGCCCCCGTCGACGTCAAACAGCTCGAAAAAGCTTACGACGAATACTGTTCCCCTTAGCCGCGTCGGCCTCCGACGCGCTTGGATTCCGTTTGATAAACATTACCCAACATTAACACGAAAGGAAAAATCATGGCAGATAACGACAGCGTGCAATCCGGCAAGAATTTCGGCGTCGGTACCCCGCAGAAGACCGAAGGATATTTTTTGAAGGGCTCCCAGCATCTCGATTGGGGCATGAAGGATCGTCTCTCGCGGATTTTCAGTCCGAAATCCGGTCGGACCGTAATGCTGGCGTTCGACCACGGATACATCATGGGCCCGACGTCCGGATTGGAACGCATGGACTTGACGATCGTTCCGTTGATCGAGTACGCCGATTGCATTATGTGTACCCGGGGCGCGTTGCGGAGTATCGTTCCGCCGACGTTCAACAAACCGATTTCGCTGCGGTACTCCGCCGGGTCGACGATTTTGACGTCGCTGAACGACGAATGTATTCTGGATATCGAGGACGCCGTTCGGCTGAACGCGTCGCTGCTCGCCGTGATGGTCGCGGTCGGTGATCCGGATCACGAAGCAATCACGATCAACAATCTGACGCAAACGATCGATCTCGGCAACACCTACGGCATCCCGACGATGGGCGTCACGGCGGTCGGCAAGGAATTGGTCCGCGACGCCCGATATCTCAGCTTGGCGAGTCGGGTTTGCGCCGAAAACGGAGCCCATGTCGTCAAGACGTATTATTGCGAGAAGGACTTCGAACAGGTTACGAACTCGGTTCCGGTGCCGATCGTGATCGCCGGCGGGAAAAAACTTCCGGAAAAGGAAGCCCTCGAAATGGCGTACAAGGCGATCAACGAAGGCGCCGCCGGCGTCGACATGGGCCGCAACATTTTCCAGGCCGAGTGTCCGATCTCGATGATCAACGCCGTCCGCGACGTCGTTCACAACGGCGTCAAACCGGAAAAAGCGTACGAAGCGTATCAGAACGCCCTGAAAAAGGGAAAATAAGTTTTTCCGTTCCCGTTCCGTATCCCGCTTGCGTTTATACTATTTGTACTGTGCAAGTTCTCGGCGTTGTTTGTGAATGCAACCTTGATTCTGCCGCAAGACTGGAGGCTGGAGACCGGAGGGAACGGTTGGAAACCGGGAACTCCAGTCTCCGGCCTACAGTCTCCAGCCTTGTTCAGTG
>JAVBQW010000075.1:0-7012 GCA_031548665.1 Thermoguttaceae bacterium | reverse complement strand
TACAAAACATCGGACATTGAACAAGGCTGGAGACCGTAGGCCGGAGACTGGAGTTCCCGGTTTCCAACCGTTCCCTCCGGGCTCCAGCCTCCAGTCTTGCGGCAGAATCAAGGTTGCGTTCACAAACAACGCCGAGAACTTGCACAGTACAACTAATGGCGGTTTGTCCCTAAACAATTACGCTCGAAATTCTTTTTATGTCTTCCTTGTTCGACACCGAAGAACGTGAGAACCGACGCCGGGCGGAGCCGTTGGCGGTTCGGATGCGGCCGCGCATACTGGACGAGTTCGTCGGACAGGAACATTTTCTCGGCGAAGGCAAACTGCTGCGGCGACTGCTCAAAGCGGACCGGCTCGGCTCCGTGATCTTTCACGGTCCGCCGGGTTCCGGCAAGACGACCTTGGCTTACATTTTGGCGGGAGCGAGTCGCAGCACGTTCCGGCAGCTCAGCGCGGTCTCCGACGGCGTCAAACAGCTTCGGGAAATCCTCGCCGAGGCCTTGGACCGCTTGACATCGCGGAGCCAGAAAACGCTGCTCTTTATCGACGAAATTCATCGCTTCAACAAGGCGCAACAAGACGTCCTGTTGCCCGAAGTCGAAAACGGCGTCGTGATTCTCGTCGGTGCAACCACGGAGAATCCCTATTTTACGATCAACAACGCTTTGATCAGTCGGAGCCGGATTTTCCAGTTCGAGCCGCTCAAACCGGAACACGTCATCGAACTGCTCCGTCGGGCGGCGACTGATCGAGAACGCGGCTTGGGAAAATATCCGATCAGGCTCCACGACGGAGCTCTCGATTACTTGGCGGGAATTTCCGACGGCGACGCCCGGCGAGCGCTGTCGGCGTTGGAAATCGGTGTCCTTTCCAGCGACGGATACGACGCCGACCATCCGATTGAATTCACACGGGAGCTTGCCGCCGAATCCGTGCAGAAAAAGGCGATTTCGTACGACAGGGACGGCGACGGACATTACGATACGATTTCCGCGTTGATCAAGAGCATTCGGGGCAGCGATCCGGACGCGTCGATTTACTGGCTCGCCAAAATGCTCGTCGCCGGAGAAGACATCCGCTTCCTGGCTCGACGGCTCGTCATCCTGTCCAGTGAAGACGTCGGCAACGCGGACCCTGCCGCCCTGCCCTTGGCGGTTGCGACGGCTCAGGCTTGCGAACTGGTCGGTCTGCCGGAATGTCAACTGAATCTCGCTCAAACGGTCGCTTATCTTGCCTGCGCCCCGAAATCCAACGCGGCGACCAACGCGATTTTCGAAGCGAAAAAAGACGTCCAGGAAAACGCCTTGGTTCCCGTTCCGCGACATTTAAGAGACGCCCATTACAAGGCGTCAGCGGCGCTGGGACATGTCGGTTATCAATACGCCCACGATTCCGAAGACGCGATCGTCGCTCAAGAATACCTTGGCGTCGATCGGGAATACTATCGGCCGAATCCTCGCGGTTTCGAAGTCGAACTCGCCAAGCGGCTCGAAATCATCCGGGAAAAATTGGGCAAAAAACCGTTTTAGTCCTCAATCCGAACGAAACGGTTGTCGACCGACGGATCTCGACCGAACGCCGTGTCGACCGGCGACGAAAGCAACGGAACGATCTCGGGGTCGCAGTTCGCGATCACGTTGACGTCGAAACGATTGAATCGCGAAACATCGGCCAAATATTCGTCCGATTCGAAACCGGTCAGGAAACGCCAACCGCTGTCCCCCTCGAATTCCGGTTGTTGACGATAAAGAAAACCGACCTTGAAACCGTCCACCGTGATCATGTCGGAAGCAAAACAACTTCCGAGTCCCACGGCCAAGGGTTTCAAGGTCTCGGCGGAAAAACGATATTTCTTTGCGGAGTTGTTCGACATTCCTCAAATTCAAATCGCTGCGCAAGAGCCGGGGGTGTAGGCGTACTCGCCGCAACCCCCGGATGAATCGTTCAAAAACGCAAGCGTTAAAAATCTACCGGCTCAATTCTTCGAACATCGCGACGAGTTCTGTGTTCTCGGCGGCGTTGTTCGAGTCGCCGACGCAATTCTTCATCTTCGGAGCGTTTTTCTCCAGCGTTCGAGACGCTTTCCGAGGCGTACAAGGACGTTTGTTCACGCAGTCGTTACAGGGATTCGCGTCACTGCACGACGGCTCTTTGGAGCAGGCCGGGACGGGCAGCGGAGCGGGTTTCAGCGGTTGCGGACACTGCATACACTGTTCCGGACACGGCCAAGGCTGCGGCGGACAGGGTTGCTGTTGCATATAACCTTGGCGATAACCGAACACTCCACGGGGATTGGCGTATCCGTAACCGGCATACGGAGCGGGACCGGCGAACATCCCGCGTCCGTTGATCGGACCGGAATTGCAAACCTGATCGACGATTCGCGCTTCGGCCGATGGTCCGAAGCACAGCGGATCGACGCCCGGACAATGAGCCTTCCGACGGGCCAACGACGAATTACAGCACGAAGCCGTCCAATTCGGATCGTCGTAACCGAGAATCAATTGGCAACGGCTCGGCTTGTCGGTCAGGATTTCCGGCGTCTCGTCGTAATAGCTCAAATATTTTTGCTGCGGCCGACTTTGTTCGCGGCACGGCAGGCTCGACAACCAAAGATTCAGTTTCGACTGATGGGTCGGAAACTGTTCCGGCGCCTCGGCGTAACCGGGTTGATAAGGAATCAGATGAATTCGTCCCGTCCACGGACAACGATGCCAGGCGAGGTAAGGATCCTTTTTACATGCCGAAGCCGTCGTTGCTTCGCCGGCAGGCATGATATAGACGACTTCCGTCTGGGCTGGTTGGGCCGGTTTGCCTTTTTCGCCGAATTTTTCTTCCCATTCGGTCTTCGGGGTCGCCTCGTCGTCATCTGCCGCTTCCACGGCTTCCGTTTCGATCACGGCGACCGGTTGAGCGACCGCCATTGCGACGCCGGGAACCGCGACTCCTGGTCGATAACCATGGGCGAAGCTGCCCGGTTGGAACGTGACCCGTTCCGGAATCTGGGCGAGCGTCCGATCCGCCAAAAACCCCGCCGCCAAGGCAAGAACGATGCTGAAGCAAGTCAAACGCATGGATGGAAGCCTCCAAAGTCTCTATGTCGAATCCGCAGAAAAAACGAAGCGTCTTTCTTCTCTTCGAACAGAATCCTCTGGGGCCGCAATAAATTCCTTGGAAAGCGAGGGCTTTTCAGCAGCGCGGTGGGGATCGTACCGGTTGTTCCGATCGGGGAAGATGGGAGCGAACTCGGAAGCAAACGCCCGGTTTGAACTTTGGGGGACGCGAGCCCAACGTTTACGAAACAGTGTTCGCGGTGTTGATGACAGCCGGAATGGAGGCGTACTCGCCGTAATGACGGTTTCAACATGACGGAACGACCGTCATTACGCTTTCGCTTGAAAATAAAATATCCGGACGCGCTGCGCGGCTAAAACGCAAGCGATCGATAAACCGGGTAAGAAACTTTCGAGCGGAAGCCTTTCGGAACGACCGTCATTACGCCGGAGTACCGGCTCCATTCCGGCTGTTGTTCTTCGGGCGCTCCGGAAACAACCGCTAACGTTGTCCCGCCAAGCGTTGGAGTTCCGGAACGTCGTAATCGAGGAGAGCTCCATGAACGATGTTCGTGATCGGATACGGCGAGCTTCCTTCCTTGACGACATCGAACCAAGTTCGAACCGGTTTGTCCAATTTGAGGCCCGAGAAAAGCGTCGGTTCAACAGCGGCGGCGTGCAGGGCGACGAGGCTGACGGTTTCGCCGGACGCGACCAGTTCGACGGGCTTTCCTTCGTTGCGGCTCCGTAGTTCCCTCGCAACGGCGAGCAGGTCTTCCGTTCTCATGCCGACATAGCTCTTGCCGAGAAGATAGGCGAAGTAGTAGTCGATGCCGTCCGTTCCGAAGAGGTTGTGATCGTAATACTTGGCTCCGACGCCCTGCGTCTGTCCGAGACCGCGGAGATCGACGGCGTAAACCGTTTTATTGGCCTTGGCGAGTTCGTTAATCCGGTTCAGATCGGCCGTTTTGCCGGAGCTGTTGAGGAAAACGACGATTCCCGTCGGTTCGGCTTTCGGAGCGAATCGAATGGTCGGCAACATGATTTTTCCGTTCTCACCGAGAAAAACAAACTGTTCGGCGGATGCGACGGCGTCAAGTTTTTCCGCGATATTCGTCGCTTCGTTTTGAACGCAGAGCAAGCTTGGGAGGTCCCCGAGTTTCCGAATACCGGCGATGTTCCGAATCGTCGACCGGAGTTCGTCGTCGGAGCGGTTCGCTGTTTTGGCGGTTCTCGCGGCCAGCAATTCGTCGTTGTAGTCTCGATTCAGGTCGAACGCCGATCGAGCGCCGTCGAGCCGCAGGACTTCGCCTTGCGGCGTGCAGCGAAGTTCTTCCTTCGTGCATGTCGGCTGCGTGTCGGCTTCGACGATTTGTTCGTCGCGGCTGGCGAGCCAACGCAGCATCCAGCGAACGGAGGCTTCCCGGAGATTTTTATGCCAACCGTGCGGCCCGTCGGTTTCGTAAATCGACATCTTGTCTCCGAAACCGAAACGATCGAAAACCCGTTTGGCTCCACGATACGATTTCCAGGCGTCTTCGACGGGAAAGAAGTCTTTTGTCGTCGTTCCGAGCAGCGTCGGCTTCGGAGCCCGCATGATACAGTAATCGACGTGGTCCATTCCGAAGGCCGCTTGGCCGAAAATGTTCTGCTCCGCATCCTGTGGGCCGATCGTCGTCATCATGTCGCCGTAGATCCCGCAAAGATAGCAGATCGACGCCGCGACCGAGACCCGGTCGTCCAACGCCATGATATACGCCGTCTGCGTGCCGCCGCCGCTGTTGCCGGTGACGCCGAGTCGCTTGGCGTCGACGTCGGAGCGGCTCTGCAGATAGTCGAGGGCTCGCATCATGTCCCAAACTTCGAACGTCGCGGTGTTGCGTCCGAGAAGAATACTGCTCGGTCCAAGGGAATTATGGGCGGCAACGCTCTGCAGCACCGGCTTGCCGTCATCTTTCAGGCGTTGGCTGCGTTCGCCCTGATCGATCGGATCCATGACGAGGGCCGCCAAGCCGTTCGTTGCCGCAAGGGCGCCGACGCCTTGGTAATTGACAAAAGCTTTGGCGTCGTTCGAGTGTCCGCAGACCACCAACACGGCCGGATACGGGGCCTTGAATTTCGTCGCGTCCGGCAGGAACATCGCTCCCGAGACGTAAAATTTCGGAGCGCTTTCGAAGAGGACGAGTTCGACCCGATAGGCGTCCTTGCCGGGCGTTCCCTTTTCAAACGATTGAGTAATCCGAGGATTCAGCGGCGTCCGGTCCCACATTTTTCCGAGTTGCCGTTGGAAAAAATCCTTGCGTTCTTTCTGATACTGTTCGACGTCGGCGACCGTTTTCAGCGAGTCGTAACGTCGTTGCCAGGATTTTTGGGCGGAACCCAATTCATCGAGGAGATAAGTCCTCATCATGGTCGCGTCCTGAGCGAAGAGCGTCGGGACGGCCAGCAGCGAGAAAAACAGCGTCAAAAAACGAAACATGGTTTCTCCTTCTAAAACGGGGCTCGTGACGTGTCATACGGTGTTAGCAAAACCGTTTTAGCGGCAAGAACAGCAGCCGGAATGGAGGCGTACTCGCCGTAATGACGGTTTTCGTCGTCAATCCGGCTGTCATTTGACGAATATCAATTCGTTGACATTGTACTACACTCTACACTCTACGCTTTACACTTACAACCGAAGATGCTGAAATTCTTCGGTCGGTTCAGGAGATCGGCTTGACCGTGTTGCAACCGATTTTGAGCATTTCGGCTCGAAGTCGTTCGAAAGTTGTTTCGTCGGAATAGGTTCCGACGATCGCGCCGCCGCTGCCGGCGAACTTTGCCGAAGCGCCGCATGCTCTCGCCGTTTCGACCATTTGGACGTGTTCTTTCGGCAGGCGGCAGATCGACCGTCGAAGATCGAAGTTTGCGTCCATGAGGGCGGCGAACTTGCCTTTTTCTCCTTGAAGAAGGGCGGTTCTCGCTTGGACGGTCAGCTCGGCAAACGCTTGCATCGCGTCGACGACTGCCGCTTCGCCGTTGTCGAAACGGTAGCGTAAATTATTGTGAAAAATTTCCGTCGGTTCGCCGAACTCCGTCGAATAGGCAACATAAAGCGGCGGCAGCAACTCCAGCGGCAACGGTTCGTAGACGCCGTGAACGAAGCCGTCATCGACTTGCATCGCGTTTTCGGTGAAATCCATAAAGACGCAACCTTCATAGACTTGGGCGACGCGGTCCTGCAAGCCGGCCGTGATTCCGAGTTGGTCCTTCTCGATCGACAAAACGAGCGACGGCAAAACGGGCCGCGGAATCTCGACGCCGTAAAATTCCATCAAGGCACGGAACACGGCGACGATAATCGCGCTGGATCCCGCCAAGCCGACCTGTCGCGGAATGTTCGTTTCGTAACGAATCGAAAAGTTCTGTTCGCTCAGCTTCCATCCACGATGGTCGCAGTAGTCGGCAAATCCCTTGATCGCCGCTTTGACGAGCCGGATACCGCCGTAATAACCGTGCAATCGAACATCCTTTGCGAGTTCGTGAATGGATCGAAAAACGCTTTCGTCGTTGGGGCTCGGCACGATTTCGAGCCGGTCCCATTCGTAGAGCGTGATTTCGGCCCAGAAATTTTTCACGATGACGGAAATCGTCTTTCCGTTGTATCCGTCGGACGGATTCCCGATCAGCCCGGCTCGGGCGTAGGCGCGGCGGCGAATGATTTTCATGAAAAGTCCTGATGGGGTAGGTCCGGGCCCAACTTATTAAAGACGAAATACACGAAAAGACGAAAAACGCGGACGTTTTTTGTGAATTTCAGCATTTCATGTGTTTCGTGATAATTGTACTGTGCAAGTTCTCGGCGTTGTTTGTGAATGCAACCTTGATTCTGCCGCAAGACTGGAGGCTGGAGACCGGAGGGAACGGTTGGAAACCGGGAACTCCAGTCTCCGGCCTACAGTCTCCAGCCTTGTTCAGTG
>JAVBQW010000247.1:0-18010 GCA_031548665.1 Thermoguttaceae bacterium | reverse complement strand
AATACGCGGAATAACGGAATAGACGGAAATGAAGAATTCCGTGTTTTTCCGTCCTTCCGTGTGTTCCGTGTTAAAAAACAAACAATGAAAATGTTCGTTTTTTTGTGCAATTGTAAAGGTTATTTTGATACGGCTCCTTAGGTTCCCGCCTGCGCGGGGATGACGATATCTTTTCCTTTTTCACGAACATTAATTCCTTAACTTTGTACTAGAAGCTGGAACGGTCGGAACCACTGGCGGATCCCATGGCGCCCCACACGCCGTACGGCGACGGTCCGCCCCCGCTCGGTTGCGGGGACGTCATGGTGCCGCTGTCGATGTCCTGCTGAATAAATGTAACGGAACCGTCCGTGAACGCGGCGTTGGCTCCGTTGGCGTGATAGCTGTTCGCCGAACTCGCCGCCCAACCGTAAACGCCGGCCCCGAAGATGCAGCTGGAGGAATTCGGCGGGAGAACCGTCGTGAAACCGGCGGTAAACGGGCGACCGTCAAACGCCATGATGCCGATCTCTTCGTTGGGAAACGACCCTGCCCCGACGTAGAATCCCGTTTTGCCGTATTTCCAGCATTGGCTTGGATCGTTGGCGAAATTCGTTCCGCCGAATTGGATGCCGGTTCCTCGGATGGCGCGTGAACCGGATTCGGGCTGCGTACAGCGTTCGGCGTAAATCACCGTGTTGCTCGTTCCGTCGGTGCAGTCGGCCATCGAGTGCCAGTGGAGCGGAGAAAACAGTCCGCGACGCTTTTCAAATTCGGCGACCGCCAGATTATTTTGCATGAAATCGGCGTAGGAAAACGCGTAATTGCTCCGGGCATGAGGACGACCGCCGACCATTCCCGGCATGGAACCGTACGGGTCGGAGGGGCAGAGGTATGTGGGAACTTTCGGAGCGTAGAAATTGGCGTCGGCGCCGCGATCGTTGGTGTTCCACGGAGGAGCGCAGTTGCCTTCCGTTTGTCGCATGTTACGAAAAAGATCGTAACGGGGAGCCATTTCGTTGAACGGCAGGATGAACAAGTTCGGACCCCACTGGCAGTTCCGATTCGTGTCGATGTTGTTGAAATCCGTCGCGGCTTCCGTCGACATGAAATATTTCGGACCGCCGCGACCGCACGGAAACGCCTGGCAGGCGTCGTGGTAATTGTGCAGGGCCAACACGATTTGTTTGAGGTTGTTCGCGCACTGGGATCGTCGTGCCGCTTCCCGAGCCGCTTGCACGGCGGGGAGCAACAAGGCGATCAACACGCCGATGATCGCGATCACGACGAGCAGTTCGACCAACGTAAAGGCGGATGATTTCGGTTTCATGAAAGTCTCCCTGGAACGAGTTGAATGACGGACACCGCAGGAATCCGAAACCGACCGGCGAAGGAACGGTCGACAAGAAACACACACGGTTACTCAACGAAGTCTACGACCGTGGTGCGTAAGCGTCAAGAAAGAACCGAACTCTTTCGGTTCAAACGACATTCATTTTGAATCACAGACTTAAATCATCCGGTTTCGTCGACGGTATTCCTCCGGCGTGAGGCCGGTTTGTCGATGAAAGGCGCGAACGAAATTGGCCGTGCTGGAGTATCCGAGCTTCTCGGATATTTCCGATACGGTAAAACGTGTTTCGCGCAACAGTTCCCTGGCCAGGTCGATACGGGCGCGGACGATTTCTTCGTCGGGAGAGCGGCCCAACCATTCACGGAAACGACGGACCAAGGTGCTTTTCGAGAGATTCAGATGTCGGGCGACGTCGGAAACGCTCATCGGTCCCCGATCGATGTTTCCGCGGATGAAATGGACCGCCGCGGCGACGTCGGCATTACGTACCGCGACGATGTCGCTTGAAAAACGAGTCTCGATATGCGTTGCCGGAACGTAAATCGGGAGCTTCGGCAAGGGTTCTTTTTTGAACATTAAATCGAGAAGCACCGCCGCTTGGTATCCGACTTCCCGGGCGTTGGGGGCGACGCTCGACAACGGCGGCGTCGACGCGCGGCACAGGTCGGCGTTGTTGCCGTATCCGACGACGGCGACGTCTTCCGGAATCGCGATGCCGCGACTCTCGCAAACGTTCATCAGGAAAAAGGCCTGCATGTCCCAGGGACAAAACACGCCGGCCGGTTTTCGGAGCGAACGGATCCACTCGAAAACGTCCTGTTCGCATCCTTTCCACCAAGGGATCGAAAGCGTGATGTCGTTTTCGATCGCGGCTTGAGGCGAAATGGAGCATTCCGCTCCATATTCCGACAGGGCTTGTTGAAAAGCGTGTTGGCGTTCGAGAGACCACCAATTATGTCCCATTGAAAAGAAACCGAAACTTCGAAAACCGCGCTCCCAAAAATGATCGGCGACCATTCGGCAACTGCTCGACTCGTCGCATTGAACCAGCGGCGGATGCCGCTTGCCGTCGCCGAGCACTTCGACCACCGGGACCTTTAATTTGCGGAGCTGTCGATACGTTTCCGGCTCGCTGGTCCGGGAAATGACGCCGTCGCCGTCCCAGTGTTTCAACCACTCGGGAAACCGTTCGTGAACGCTGCGGTCCTGGAAAATAAGATTCCAATTCCGTTGTTCCGTGACGAAACGGGAAACCCCTTGGATGACCTGCCGACCGAAACTTCGAGAAGTTTCGATCAAGAGAAGGATTTTGATTTTTCGATGGGCAAACGACATGGGAACCGCTCAATCCATGTTGCAAGGGCCTCCGCTTCCTGACGGGCGCGGCTCCGAATTTATTTTTTTGATCGTTTCGGATCGGGGGAGTTCGTGAATACTTACTTTACCGTTCCTCTCTTCCGAGTACAAGCGATGAACCGTCATTCCGGCTTTCGCAAAAGATGATCGGCAATATACTGCGAGGCGGCCTTCGACGGACATTTTGTGGAAAGGTTTGTCCGTTTCGCTTTTTTTCGTAAAGTCAAATACCGCCGAGCGATGAGCCGACCAACGGAAGGCGGCGTCGATGAGGCCGAAGGCTGCCGCCTTACCGTGCTACGGTATAGAATCGAGCGCGAAGCGTCAGCGAGTATTTTGAGCACATTCCCTCGCTGACGCGTCGGGCTCTGGAACTTGCCCGCTAGCGAGCCGAATCGTGGACGAGCGCCCTAAAATCTCGAAAATTGGCTTGACATCTTTCGTCAGCCGAATAATAATGGAAAATGGTAATTTTTCTATTCCTTAATTCAGTGAGGGCAATAACGTGAAAAGTATTTCATTCGATTCTCGATTGTCGACGTTTTCGACTCTTGGCGGTGGTTTGGGGAGATGGGGAAGGCGGCACAAAATCGAGGGATTTACCTTGGTCGAACTTCTTGTCGTCATCGCGATCATCGGCGTGTTGATCGCGCTTCTTTTGCCCGCAATTCAGGCGGCCCGCGAATCGGCTCGGCGGACGCAATGCGTCAATAAACTGAAACAGATCGGCATCGCGGTCCATAATTTCCACGATACCAATCGTGGTCTGCCGCCAGCCTGTCTCGGTTCGCCCAATCGAGCGAATATCAACGATCCGGACGGTGGTACGATGGGTTCGGGAAATCTTCCCAATGTCGTGGTTTTTCTCATGCCGTTCATGGAAATGCAAGGTTTTTATGTGCAAATCGCTTTTGGAACGGCGGCGTCCGGCCAACCCATCTACAATTTCAATACCGTCAATCGCTGGAACAACGCAAATTATATTTCGGATAAAGACAAAGCCGTCCAAGCCTTTGTGTCGTGGTGGTGTCCCTCGCGACGAAATGGTTCTCAGGGATATTCCATTAACGGGCCTTGTAGTGATTACGCCACACCGTTCATTCACAATGTGGATATTCCTCCCGCCAATCCGACTTTCGCTGAGCCTGAGCAACCGGTCCAACCCTATGCTACGGCGACGCAAACCAAGGAATGGGACTACACCGATACCAATCTCGCGGACCGTTATCTGAGTCCGCTTCGAATCGCTTCTTTCTTCAACGGCACGGATCCGAACACCTGGCGTCCGAGAGACACAATGTCATGGTGGGCGGACGGTTCAAGCAATCAATTCATTTTTGGCGACAAGTTCATCCCGGAGCCCGTTATCGCAATGTGCAACGACGCGACGGGCCCCGGTCTTGACACGACATGGCGTGCGGCCGACTGCTCCGCGATCTCCAGTGGCAATTACGGTGTTTTTCGATACGCGAGAAGATATCTGCGGACCGACCCGAACGGGTTCCATACCACCGGCAACACTTGGCGATTTACCGGTTTCAGTCAGCGCAATGGATACGGATTCGGCAGCAATCATCCGGGAATCACCAATTTCGTTTTCGGTGACGGTTCCGTCAAAGGAGCTCAGACGACGACACCGGAAAACATCCTTGCCTGGTTGACCTGTGTCAACGACGGTAACGTCGTTGATCTTCCGTAATTGGGATATTTTGTTTTTTTTATATATTTTCAGGGGGTTCTATCCGTGCGCACACATCACCCAATTTCTCGACGGCAGGGCTTCACGTTGGTGGAGCTTCTCGTCGTCATCGCGATCATCGGCGTGTTGATCGCGCTGTTGTTACCGGCCATTCAGGCCGCTCGAGAAGCGGCTCGGCGGACGCAATGCGTCAACAAACTCAAGCAGATCGGCGTCGCGATCCATAATTTCCACGACACGACCAACGGTCTCCCACCGTTCAACATTCCGAGGACTAACGAAACGGATGGTTCAACGGCGGCCCATAAATTCACATTCGTCCTTTTTCTGATGCCGTTCATGGAGATGAGCCAACTCTATGACACGATGGCCAACCTGACCGTCGGAACACAATCGAAACTGGCCGTTTCGCCGCAGGTTTGGTGGCAAGACACGACACAGGTTCCCGATCAAGCCAAAATGTCCCTTGGTTTTTCGGCTTGGTGGTGTCCGACCCGGCGAGGATCGTCGGACGGATTCACCCAAAACGGTCCCTGTGGAGATTATGCCGTCGTCCTTAACCACGTTGTCGACAGCGACCCCGACAATCCTCCGACAACAGGGGGGCTTTATGATTGGAATTCCCCGACAGTCGTGAAGGAATGGGATATTTTTTATCACGATCGAGCTGGAAATTATAACGGTCCTTTGCGTCAAGCCGTGTTTTCCCGACTTTCGGCGGATGAAAACATTCAGGCCAATTCATGGCAATCCCGCGACACGATGGCATGGTGGTCGGATGGTTCGAGCAACCAAATCGTGATCGGTGAAAAACACGTTCCCTTGGCGTATCTCGCTATTTGTGGAGGCGACACCGCCGACAATACGACGCCGGCCGGTAACAATTGGCGAACCTCCGATTGCTCCATGCTCCACGCCAGTAATGCCGGTGGAACGACAGGTTATGCCGCGTTTCGGCATCCACGAAATGCGTTGAACGTCATTCCGAACGCTTTCGAAACCCGGCGCTATACCGGTGAATCGCAACGAATGGTCTATGGTTTCGGCAGCTATCACCCGAACTCCGTCAATTTCCTGCTTGGTGACGGATCGGTTCGGGGATTTCAGCCGACCGTTCCAGCGAACTATATTTTGATGCCGCTCGGTGCCGTCAATGACGGTCGAAACGTCGAAACTCCGGATTAAGGCTGCCGCCAGAAAGTTTCATACCAAAAACGGAGAGGTGAGAGGGTGAAAGAGTGAGAGGGTGGGAGAGATGTAACTGATTGATAAAACGGATCTTGCATTTTCCCTTTCACTCTCTCACCCTTTCACTCAAAAGTTGGCGGTTTATTTTCTGGCGAAAGCCTAAGGCTGCCGCTTGAAGAAAAGCGCCGGAGTACCGGCTCAATGGGGGGAGGGGAATGCTCTTGTCCCATCGGGGAATAATCGTTATCGTTCTCCGATGGACTGGTATCATCTCGTCGACACGACCCGCGTTCTCGTTTTCGCCTTGGTGCTGACCCGGGTGAGCGGGATCGTGATCATGTCGCCGGTGTTCGGCGGCTCCGAAATTCCCATGCAAGTCCGGGCCCTCCTCGCCTTTTCACTGGCCGTACTCATCATGCCCTCGCAGTGGACCGTCGATGTCGGCGAACCGCGAAATCTGGCGGCCTTCGCGATCCTGATCGCCGCCGAACTCGGCATCGGCCTGTCGCTCGGACTCGGAATCACCATCTTTTTTTCCGGAGTCGCCCTGGCCGGGGAACTGATCGGACAGCTCGGCGGACTGACGGCGGCGCAAATCTTCGATCCGACCTCCGGCGACCAATCGCCGCTGCTCTCGCGGATGCTCCATTATCTGGCCGTCGCCGTGTTCGCGTCGATCGGCGGCCTGCGGATTCTCATGTCGGCACTGCTCGACACGTTCCAGACGCTGCCGATCGGCGAATGCAACATGCATACGACAATCGCCTATTCACTGGTCGCAATTTTGAATACGAGCTTCGGCCTCGCCATCCGAATGGCGGGGCCCGTCATGGTTTCCGTACTCGTCGCCATGCTCGTGATGGGCCTGCTCAGCAAGACGCTGCCGCAGCTCAATTTGATGTCCGTCGGCTTCGGAATCAATTCCGTGATCATGTATCTCGTGATGGGCCTGTCGCTCGGCGCTGGCGTCTGGTGCTTCCAAGAACACGTGATCGTCGCCTTCGAGTCGCTGTTCAACGGAATCGCCGCCACGGAAATCCCCGCCTGGGCGAGCTGAACATTCTCCCGCGCGTCGGAGGCCGACGCGGCTAACGACAACTTTCTTTTCGACTACGAGATCGTATACGGTTCGCGCTGTTTGCGGCTTTGCATCGCTTTCGCTTCGGCGTCGCCGACGATTTCCTCCTTGACAGGGTCCCATTGCAGTTTGCGACCGCCGAGCCGAATCGACAGGTTCGTCAGATGGCAGGCCGTAATACTGCGGTGTTCGATCGCCGCCGACGCAACGGGTTCCTTGCGAGACCGAACGCAGTCGAAAAAGTTTTCGACGTGAAACGCGGTCGAATCCTGTTTCGAGTCCAACGGCGCCCGATGCGGAGCCCGCCAGGCGTTTTCCGGCAACGGATTTTCCTTGAGTTCGTCTACCGGCTTGCCGTAGACGCCGCCGCGATTGACGAAAACCTTGCCCTTGTCGCCGACAAACGTAATTCCGTTGCGATTGTTCGTTCGAACCTCTTCCGGACAATCTTTTCCGAACATCCAGTCGAGCTGTTCCGGCGTCGTTTCGACGTGCTTGTCGACGGCTCCGTAGGTTGCCTTCTCGCCCATCGCGGCGGAGTACAGGACCTCCAGTCCGTCGGCGTAGACCATGCGGGAAAAGAAACGGTCCGGCGTGTTATAACAGTCCGCCTTGCCTTCGTTCGGAAACAGACCGCGAGCCTCGACGGACACGGGCCCCGAGTTTTCCCGGTCGATTCCCCATTGGGCGACGTCGACGTGATGGTTGCCCCAGTCGGTAACGATGCCGCCGGCGTAGTCGTACCACCAACGCCAAACTCCGTTGATTCGATGCGCCGAAAACGGAGCGAGCGGAGCCTGTCCCTGATAGAGATCCCAATCGATTTCCTTCGGAATTTCTTCCGCCGGATACGGACCGCCCTTCGTTGTGAAGAACGGAACCGTGACGTACACGGCGGTCAATTTTCCAAGCCGACCGTTGCGGACGAGTTCGACCGCCGTCTGGAAAAGATTGTCGCTACGTTGCTGCGTGCCGGTCTGGAAAATCCGTTTCGTTTCCGCGACCGTTTTGCAGAGCAATTTTCCTTCGTCGATCGTCAGCGTGAGCGGTTTTTCACCGTAAACGTCCTTTCCGGCACGAAGAGCCTCGACGTTGATTTTCGTGTGCCAGTGGTCCGGGGCTCCTTGAATCACGACGTCGACGTCCTTGTTGTCGAGCACCTTGCGGTAATCCTGACAGACGACGGCGTTTTCCGCCTTGATTCGGTTTTTGAATCCCTCGGCGTTGCGAATGTCGGCGTCGCAGACCATCACGACGTCGCCGTGTTTTGCCGCCAACGCCGAAACGCCAGCCCCCCGTCCACCGACGCCGACGCAGGCGATTTTCAACCGATCCGATGGAGCTTGAGCCCTGACGTTCGACGCCGTCAGCGAAACCGAGGAAAGAGCCGTGATCGCCAAGGAAGCCCGTTTCAGAAAATCGCGTCGCTGTTGCATGGGATTAAAAATAGAAGCCGGAATGGAGCCGCCGTATTTTTTTCGGCCGGCACAATAACGGAGAGTACCGATTGACCGTCATTACGGCGAGTACGCCTTCATTCCGGCTGTTGTTGAGTTTGTTTAGAACCACGAGCACGTAAATCCGCCGTCGACGTAGACGATGGAGCCGGTCATGTAGCTTCCGGCCTTGGACGACAGCAGCAACAGGGCGGCGCCGACCAATTCGTCGGGCGTTCCGTAACGTCGCATCGGCGTTCCCTTCATGATGTTTTCGATTCGCTGGGCGTCGAGCAGTTTCTTGTTCTGTTCGGCAGGGAAAAAGCCCGGACAAATCGCGTTGACCCGGATCTTTTGGTCGCCGAACTCCTGAGCGATGTTCTGCGTCAGATTGACGACGGCCGCCTTCGATGCGGCGTAAGCGAAGACCCGGGACAGCGGTTTGTCGGAGTTCACGCTGCCGATGTTCAAGATCGAACCACCGTTCTCGTTCTTGAGCATCGATTCGATGAACACTTGGCACGCTTCCAGAGTTCCCTTGAGATTGACGGCGAAAATCTTGTCCCATTGGGCCGGATCGACTTCCAGGAACGGTGTTCCGACGTTGATTCCGGCGCAGTTGACGAGCATGTCGACCTTGCCGGTCAGCTTCAGCGCTGCTGCGAGCAGATTGTCGATCGACTCCCGTTTCGTAATGTCGACGGCAACGGGAACGGCGTCGATTCCCA
The DNA here is from genome assembly GCA_031548665.1 of Thermoguttaceae bacterium. GTDB lineage: Bacteria > Planctomycetota > Planctomycetia > Pirellulales > Thermoguttaceae > WRKP01. Next base: position 9,192 of record JAVBQW010000247.1, on the reverse strand, counting down.
AGGTCTTCAGTTTTTCGACCCGGGTCTTGCAGGCGTCTTCGCTCATATCGGCGACGACGATCCGGGCTCCGGCCTGTCCGAGTCCGGCGCCGAGCGCGCCGCCCAGTTCGCCGGCGCCGCCAACGATCACGGCGACCTGACTATCCATTCCGAACAGACCACGAAGAAATTCAGCGGAGTTTGACATGAAAAAGGCTTGAAAAAGAGGTTTTTGCGAATAGACTTCCGTTCATGCTAATCCTTTTTCCGGTAAAAGACAATCCCCTTCAATGATAGTTTTCGTCGTCTTCCGCGCGTCGGGGTCGCCGATGTCGACGATATTCTTTCGAAATTTTCGTTGAAAATCGCAATGATTCATGTTATCTTTTAACGAAACGCTCTCGTTCATCGTCATTGAGGAAAATCATGGAAACCGAAAAGAATCGCTTCAACATGTTCGGTATCGGCGGCGGCGTGATCATCGTCGCCGCCGCAGTCATCGTTTTCTACACGAATCCGGAGTTGATCACCAGTTGGATCGCCGGACAACCGCTCAAAGGCGGAATCGAATGGAAGTCGGACGGAACCGTCGTCATCAAAAACGAGTCCGACGCTGATTGGAAAGACGCCCGAATCATCTTGAACAAGGGAATCGTCGCCCAACGGTTTGAAGTCACGGTTCCCTCCAACTTGGCGATCAAGGCCGGTGGTTCCTTCTTCGTCAAGTTCGGACAGTTCAAAAAATCCAACGGCGACGTCTATAAACTGGACAACGGCGAACCGCATACGATCACCGTTGAGGTCGCCCTGCCGGAGGGGAAAAAAGGAGTTCTCGAAGTCAAACTCGGCGGGAAAAAACTATAACGGGACAACCCCTCGATGTTGTGATTCGCTGTTTGCCAATCATACAACGCTTCATATTTCCCCCAACCTTTCTTTTTTGCGTCCTGTCGCAAATTTTCCATAAACCTCGCCGCAAAGGTTTAACCTTTGCTGTCGAAAAGCCGATGCTTAGAGAACGATAGCCTCCGCTTGTTTCGTGGGAGCTATGAAACGTCCTCTCTATAATATCGGCGGAGAAAGAATGGGGTCAAGGCGAGACCAGAAAGAATGCAGGATCTGGGTCGAGACATTGATTGTCTCGATTTTTTTCGTTGCTTTGTCCGCTCTCCTTATTGGAGCGTCGACGTGTTGCGCTCAAGATTCCGCTTCAGAGCCCGTTCTTTTGGGAAACAAGCCGCTCGACGGTCGACCGCTTTCAACTTTGTCGACAAATCCGCCGCAAGAGAAGTCGACGCGAAACGTCGAACTGCCGGAAACGGAATCCGCCCCCGTTTCGTTGGCAAATCGCCTAATCAAACATCTTGATGCCGTTCTGGACAGCCGAATCGAATCCGTCCAACCGCTTCGATGTTGGGCCGAGTCAACGAAGCAGCGCATCCACGGGGTCGTCCTTTTTCTCGGTCAAAAAAACTCCAAAGACGCGGAAGTTCAGCAATCGCTCTTGGAGCGTTCCGCGATTCAGCTTGCCGAAATTCGAAAAACGTGGAAGCCTCAGCCGATCACGCAAGACGACGAACCGACAAAAAAAGAGGATTACGTTCCGACAGTCGTCGCTTTGGAAGAAATCCAGCTTGAACTCGAACGTTGGGCCCTTCTTTGCCGACAGTCGATCATCGCCATGGGAGGCGAGACGTATCCGTTGGCCAAGCTCTTTGGAAAAAGCGTCACGGACCTCCAGCAGCTCCAGGAGCGCACGCAGGTCGCTCAAGATTTTTTTCTCGGTGAAAAACGGACCTTGGCTAAGGGACTCTTCGTCGGCGCTTTGTGGAGCGAACATCTTGAAGCCGGAAAATTTCTCGGCGATCTCGACGCCTGTCAGAAAATGATCGGACAGCCGAATCGTCGGGTCGCCGCTCTGGTTTCGACGATTCCGATTTCGAGCCTCGTTTCCTTCAGTGATCGGGCGAACGCGATTCTCGCCAAATTGGACGACTCCGTTCTCAAAGACGAACAGAAAAAATTCCTCGGTGTTCCCGCGATCGAGGCTTGGAAGGAAGAACTTCGTCTTTGGACCTCGGACACCGTTTCGCCGTTGGAGTTGCTTTCCGCCGTCGACGCGTACGAAACGACGGCCGGAACCAGCGATATGGCTCGGTTAAGTCAGTTAACGGCGCGTTTGCTCGTTTCCCGGTCGATCGCCTTCCGCAAGCTCGGGCTCCTGACCACCGAACTCTATGGCGGCCCGAACGCCAAAGTTTATATTTCGAAGGATTTCCTGAACCGATTGCTTCCGGTCAGCGAACCGGAAGAAGCTTCGTTCCGTGAAGTCATCCAAGGACAACCAGTCTCCGGAAAACGTCGCGTCGAAAAAGAAGTCGAATTGAATCTGATTCCGGCGTCCGATCGACTCCTGCTGTCGTTGGATGTCAAAGGAACCGTCCAAACCTCGTCGAGGGCCAATGCCTTTGCGACGACGCTGTTCAACAACGGACACGCCGACTACAGCGCCCGAAAACGGATCGAGTTGACGGAAGATGGTTTTCGACTGCTGCCGAGCCAGGTCGTCGTCAAAAATAATCGTGTCCTGTTGAAAAATATCCGAACGGATTTCGACGGCGTTCCGGTTCTCTCCGGACTGTTTCGCGAAATCGTCCTCGGCCAATACGAATCTCGTCAGGGAGGAGCCCGAGCGGAGACCAGTCGGAAAATCGCGCAACAGGCGAAGAACCGTATCGATCTGGAAACGGCGGAACGATTCGATGAGATCAACGATCAATTCCGCGGCGGGTTGCTGGACACGCTGAAACAACTCGGCCTCTCCATCGAAACACAGAACGCAAAAACGGAAAACGATTGGTTGCTCGGTTCGTGGAGACTGGTCGGCAACGATGTTTTGAGCGGCTCCACGCCGGCGCCGACCACCCAATCCGGTTCGTTCGCGGATCTCAAAATTCACGAATCGGCAATCAACGCGCTGATCGGAAAACTGGATATCGGCGGGCGCCAAATGTCGGTCGGAGAGTTCCGCAAGGAAATCGCCACGAAATTCCTGAAACCGGAATTCGTCGTCGACGAAATCGACGAAGACAACGACGACGTTCAGATCGCGTTCGCGGTCGAGAATCCCGTCGTCGTTCGCTTTGCCGACGGTCGCATCGAAATCACGGTTTCCATTGAGTCGCTCAAAATTCAACGTCAAACGTTCCGCGATTTCAAAGGAATCGTCTATTACCTGCCCGGCGAGACACCGGACGGCAAACTCTTGCTGCAACGGGACGGTATCGTGTCGCTCGTCAACGTCAAAGCGCAGCTTCGGTCCCAGATCGTACTTCGAGCCGTTTTCGGCAAGATTTTCCCCGTCGGTCGACCGCTGTCCCTTTCGCCGAAGGTTTTCGATACGGATCCCCGCTTCGCCGACCTGAAAACGGGCCTCTGCCAAATCGAAAAAGGATGGTTCTCCATCGCCCTGGTCGCTAAAGAGTAGGATAGTGTGAAGGGTGAGAGAGTGAAAAACGACTGATCGCCCTTCCTCTCACCTTCTCGCGCTGAGTTTCTTCAATTCCCGCATCAGGTGATTGACGGCGAGAGCGAAGTCCCGAATCGCGGCGGCGAAGTCGTTCTTTTGTAACGACGCCTTCGCGGTCTTTTCGCAGGCGTCGGCTTCCGGGGACTTGACGGCCAACTGATCCCGGGTCGCCTGCCGCAGTTCTTGCAGGGTTCGCGCCAATCGAGCGGCAAAATCGGCTCCAGGCGAACAAAGCGTTTTCGTGTACGGTCCCTTTCCGAAACGATGATTCGCCCCCTCAAACGGCGAACCGCCGAAGATTGATGTCGCCGCGAACCGGAAAAAAAAGAAGCCGACGACGACGGTCAACACGGCGGCCATCCCGCCGATCAGCGCGTTTCCGAGAACGAATCCGGCGCCGGTTCCAACGCCGCAGAGCAGGGTCGCGGCAAGGAGTCCCCAACTCGACAAGGGCGTTTCGAGTTCGCGATCGACTTCTTCGGCGACGTTCGACGCCTGAACGGCTTGGGCAACGACCACGGTGATGTTGTCCGGCCCGCCGCGAAGATTGGCGAGATTGATCAGCGTTTCCACGGCAACCTCCGGCGGCAACACGCCGAGGATTTCGCCGATTTCCTTGTCGCTGACCTGGCCGCTGAGACCGTCGCTACACGACAAAAAGATGTCGCCGACCGCAATGGGAAACGGACCTTCCAGATCGACCTGCAGCTTGTCCGTCGGCCCGAGCGACCGCGTGATTTGATTTTTCGGAATATGGCTCGGCGCCTGATCGAACGGGAGATTCGTCGCCAGACAGACTTCCCAGACGAGACTGTGATCGAAGGTCAACTGTTCGATCGTTCCGCCTCGAACCCGATAGACCCGGGAGTCGCCGACATGCGCGACGACCAAACCATAAGGCAGCATGGCGAAGGCGTCGCAGGTCGTTCCCATGTCCCGAAAAGCGTCTTCGCGGCTGCTCTTTTCCCGAATCACCCGATGGGCGTCATACACCGCGTTGACCAGGGCGAGGGGCGCCGGCTCACCAACCCGTTTTTGGTAGCTTTGAACGATGGTTTCCACGGCAAGTCGACTGGCGACTTCTCCGGCGGCGTGGGCTCCCATTCCGTCCGCGACGACGAAAAGATGTCCCCGGTCCAGCCAATGGCGAGCGTCAACGGCAACCTTGACGGCGAACGAATCCTGATTGTTCGCCCGCCTCAGGCCGATGTCGCTCAGCGTCGCCCAATTGACGCATTTTTTCCATTGCGGATTGCCCGAGTCCATGCGATCGTACGAATGGTGTTCCGGAAAGATTCGATTGATCCCGTATTATACGTCGGTCGGGAGACTTCGATCAATCCCCTGCCAAATTTTTCGAGCAGATTTCACAGGATTTCGCGCCGCAGCAGCACTCCATGAATCGGGAGAAATGTCGAATACGGCCCGCCCCCCCGTCGAAGCCGACAACTTCCTTCTCGACCGTCGTCCGCTGTGAAATCAAGTGTTTGGCGTCGAGATCGAGTTCAAAGGAACCGCTCGAATACTTGTCGAGGATTTGGGATTCGAGCCTCGGATCATCGATCACCGTCAGGATTTGCGTCTTGAAGCTGATCTTCGCGACGTCCGTCTTGACGCTGTCCAAGGTAAATTTTTGTCTCGCCTTGATTTTCTTCACGGTTCCGTCGACTTGAGGAACTTCGATCGGCGTGTCGACCGACCAGCTTTCGCCGACGGCGACTTTTTCTTTTGGCAGCGGAATGGTAATCCGGTTCTCTTCGCCGGCTCCGGAATAAGCGGTCAGGACTTTCTTTTTCTTCGTTTCGCCGAGCGAGTCGATGCTCAACTCGGCCAAGGGGACGCCGATCGTTCCGTCGATGGTTTGAAAGGCCGTCGGAATCTTCTTGTCGACGCGGCTGTCGTAATGTTCGTCCTTTCTGTCCGTTTGACTGCGTTTCATGTCGACGTCGCCGACCTTGTACTCGAACGTCGCGACGCCGTCTTCCGAAACATCGAGGACCTTCCAGATTTTCGTGGAGCGACTCGATGTTTCGACGGTTTCCGTTTTTCCTTTCAGCGACGTCGTGATTTCGAGTTTTTGCTGAACGTTCCAGCGAAGTTCCTCGCCCTTTTTGAAACGGTACCGCAACAGGTATTTCCCCTCCTCGGCGAAAAGTCCATGAAACGCCGTCGACGAGAAAACAGCAAGGAGAAACAGACAAAGGGGAAATCGCATGACATTTTTCCTCCATTTAGCCGGTACCCCGGCATCAATCGGTCAGGCGCCGGAATACCGGCTAAATGGACGGCAGGTTTTACCCCATCCAAGCCGGGTTTTTGTCGGCGGCGGGCAGTTTGACGAAGCACGCTTCCGACACGGCGGCCAGATCATCGATTTCTTTCAGCGTTTCCTTGGTCGGTTCGCTGTCGATCGACAGGATCGCGATCGCGTCGCCGCCGGGTTGCGGAGCGGAGCGGCCGAGCGACATTGCGCTGATATTAACGTTTTTCTTGGCGAAAATCGTTCCAATGCCGCCGATCACGCCGGGTTGGTCGCGATGGAACAGCACGATTTGGTCGCCGTCGAGGAAGCTTTCCAAGCGGAAGCCGTTCATCATCACCAGCCGCGGCATCGAGTTGCCGAACAGGGTTCCGGCAAGGAGAGCGGAAGCGTTTTCTCCGTCGATTTCCGCCGTGATCAGCGACGAGAAGTCGCCGATCTCCGTCGTTTTCTCTTCGCTCAGTTCGATGCCGCGTTCCTGCAGCATCGACGCCGCGCTGACGATGTTGACGTCCTGACACATCGCGGCGGACATCAGACCGGCGGCGAATGAGGTCGAGACCAACGAGGTGTCTTTCTTCGAGACTTCGCCCTTGTATTTCATCTTGATCGACTTGATCGTTCCGAGACCGAGCTGAGCGGTCAGAATGCCGAGCCGGTAGGCGACGTCGAGATAACCGCGAACGGCGGCCAGCGTCTTGGCGTCCAGCGTTCCGAAGTTGACCGCCTGCCGGATCGTTCCGTTCGAGAAATAATCGATGAGAAGTTCAACGGCTTCCAGGGCGACGTTCGTTTGGGCTTCTTCGGTGCTCGCTCCGAGATGCGGCGTGCAGACGACGTTTTTCATTCCGAACAGCGGATTGTTCGTGCACGGTTCCTCTTCGTAGACGTCCAGCGCGACGCCGCCGAGCTTGCCGGATTTCATGCCTTCGACCAGCGTGTCGATGTCGTAGATTCCGCCGCGAGCGCAGTTGATGAGCTTCGCGCCCTTCTTGACCAATTCGAGTTCCTTCTTGCCGAACATTCCGCGAGTTTGGTCGTTCAACGGCGTGTGGACCGTCAGGAAATCGATCTGCGGCAGCATGTCGTGGAAATTCTGGACCAACGTGATTCCGAGTTCTTCGGCTCGATGGGGCGAGAAGAACGGATCCATCGCGATGACTTTCATATCGAACGCCTTGGCGTACCCGGTGACGACTTGGCCGATACGGCCCATGCCGACGATTCCGAGCGTTTTGCCGGCAAGTTGATTTCCGGTGAAAATCTTGCGATCCCAGCGGCCTTCGACGAGCGCCTGGTAAGCCGGAGCGATGTTCCGCGACAGGGCGAGCATCAGGGCGAAGGTTTGTTCGGCGGTCGAGATGGTGTTTCCGCCGGGCGTGTTCATCACGACGATTCCCTGCTTCGTCGCGGCTTTGGTGTCGATGTTGTCGACGCCGACGCCGGCGCGGGCGATTGCTTTGAGTCGGGTGTTGCCTTCAAGGGACTCCGCCGTAATTTTGACGCCGCTACGGGCGATCGCTCCATCGAACTCGGCGAGACATTTTTTGAGTTCTTCGCCTTTGAGACCGACACGCTCTTCGAATTCGATGCCGGGCGTGTTGCGGAGCATGTTTTTTCCGTCGTCGGAAATCGGATCGAGCAGAACGATACGTTGCATGAAAATCGTATGGGTAAAAGGTTGGCAATCGGCGAAAACAATAATTTATCGCGCCGAACGGCGAAACGAAACCCCCCGGTGGAATTTAGGCGTCGACAACGAGTTCGCGAATCATTCGACAGATTTTCGGTAGCGCGCCGACGGCGGCGGCGCGAACGAAGCCGAGATTCAATTCGTTACAGAGTTCGCCGATTTCCCGATCGAGATCCCAAGTCGTTTCGAAATTCTCGCAAAAAAAGCCGATCGGCGAGACGACGATCGAACGGTAGCGACCTTCTTCGGCGATTTCCCGAACGCGGGCTTTAATGTCGGGACCGGTCCACGGTTCGGAGGGGCGTCCGCTTCGGCTTTGAAAAACCAACTCGTAGGGGTACGCCCCGATTTTATCGACAACGGCACGGCAGGTTTGCCGGAGCTGCTGAAGATATTGGGAATCGGCGGCGTCCTTTTCCGGAATCGCGTGAGCGCTGAAAAGGATTTTAATATCGTTCCTCCAAAGAGCCGGGGGTGTAGGCGGTAGTCCGCCGCAGCCCCCGGATGGAGTATCGCGTTGCTCATAAAAGGGATCATCCAGCAAAATGTCGGCCAACGCGGAGAGCAGTCGATCCGCTTGGGCTTCGACGAAGAGCGGATGGTCGAACGGCAGGGGAAGTTTATCGAGAACGGGCGCCGTCGGTCCGATATTCCGGCGGGCGACGTCGAGGGCGTCGGCGTAGCGTCGATTGCCCTGCGGCGAATCGAAGGCCGAGGTCGCGAAGCAGACGGCGTGTTTGACTCCGTTAGCGTGCATTTCGGCGACGGTTTCGTCGAGGAACGGTTTCCAATAAAGATTGCCCCGATAAACGTCAAGTTTCGGACCGTGAGTGTCGAATTCTTTCAAAATACCGGCGAGCAGGGCGCGACATTCCTCGTTGAGCGGACTGAACTGTCCGGTCCGTTCTGACAGTTCACGGTATTTTGCGGCTGCGGCGACGAGTCGTTCCGGTGGAACATTTTTTCCATTCAGAACATTTTGAAGAAACGGAGCGACGTCTTCTTTTTTTTCCGGGGCTCCATATGATAAGAGAAGAAAAGCGTCCATATCCCCATTTAGCCGGTACTCCGGCCCCCTCCTCATTTTTCCGGTCTTCTCCTCATTTTAGCCGATACTCCGGTCCCCTCACCGTCAATTTATCACACCCCGTTCTACCGGTCAAGAAAAGGTTGAAAACATAATTCCAAATTGCCGAGCAGGGCAATTTTCTTGACAAACCGTTTCCGTGAGATTAATATTGGGAACATCTTTCGGTCACGAACTGAACATTCATCCATCTTTTGGCTATGCTAAAAACGACTCTTGTTAATCTGGAGGGAGGGGGCAAGTTATTTACGGCGTTTTCATCCTCCAACAAGGAGCGAGGACGCCGTCATGGAACGCTGGCACAAGGCTTTTACAAGGAACGACAAGAAATTCAAGGAGCTTTTTGGGTCAAAAAGGAGGTCTTCCTCCAAATGCTTGACATCCTCACCGCCGCCTATTTTGTAGTGTTTTTTCTCTGTGCTCTCTGTGGTTAGAAAAATACGATACAGTCAAAATAAAAACGCAAATCATCATCGACATTGACATGCAGGAGATTCTCTGTATGTTGAAATTGCATTCGAACAGCTGGATTCCGTACAAGTCAAGCAAAAATCACGCGTTGACGGCGGAGGAAAAGTCGTTCAACCGTGAACTGTCGCAGGAACGAATCATCATTGAAAACGTCAACGCCCGGATCAAAACCT
>JAVBQW010000145.1:0-31763 GCA_031548665.1 Thermoguttaceae bacterium | reverse complement strand
AATACGCGGAATAACGGAATAGACGGAAATGAAGAATTCCGTGTTTTTCCGTCCTTCCGTGTGTTCCGTGTTAAAAAACAAACAATGAAAATGTTCGTTTTTTTGTGCAATTGTAAAGGTTATTTTGATACGGCTCCTTAGTGTTTGAACACGCCCCCCACCCTAAGGCCTTCGCCGGAAATAAACCGGCAAATAATGGAGTGAAAGAGTGGAAAGTGAAAGAGTGAAAGAGTGAAAGAGTGAAAGAGAAAATACAAGTCGTGATATGATCATCGCTTGCGTCTCCTTCACTCTCTCACTCTCTCACTCTCTCACTCTCTCACTCTCTCACTCTCTCACTCTATCACTCTTTCACTCTTTCACCCTTCCGTTTATGCCGAGTATTTTCTGGCGACAGCCTAACCCTCTCCCGAGGAAGAGGGGACGGGTATCTGATACGTGTTCAAAATCTTGAAAAAATCGCAGCAAGAGTTCGACGGCGACTTCCGTCAGATCGAGTTCCTCATCAAGGATATCGTAAAGCGTCGCGATCGGCAAACTCTTGAATTCTTCCGGAGCGTTGGCGAAGCGATTATTGACGTTCAAACCGATGCCGACGACCAACCGTTTCGGCGTCGGCGACTCGATCAGGATTCCCGCGATTTTTCTGCCGTCAACGTAAACGTCGTTCGGAAGCTTTAGCTTGGTTCGGTACCGGTCGGGAATTCGAGAAGCGACCAGTTCGGCGACGACTCGACCAATTCTCGGCGAAAGTTCTGTCAGGTCGGAGCGGTCCAAGGACGTTTCCGAAAGGTCCAGACCGATCGACAGAGCCAAGGAACCTTGACCGGTCCACCAGCTTTTTGAGCCCCGCCCACGACCTGCCGTCTGAGCAGCAGCAAGCACCAGAAGGGGAAGTCCTGGAAGAACGGGCTGTTTAAGCAACTCTTTCGCCCGATTGTTCGTTGAGTCGATGAGCGGATGAAATTCGATGAACTGGATCGGTGTCGAATTCTTTATTTTTTCGATGTTGAAAGCGTTCACGGACGGGGAAATGTGAGTTTTTGCCGATGTCGCGTTCCGTAGGCGGATCGGTTAAGAATCGTCGAAATATCAAAATCTCTCTTGACGGCGTCGGCAAAATATTGTAATTCCCATTTAGCAAGCTTCAACGGCCCCTTTCGAACGATTCCATGACGCCCAAGCCGCCCTCGACAACCGAGAATTCCGTCAAAATGCTTTTCGGAGCAGTCGTTTGGTTTTGCGCGTTCTTTTCGGCATCGCTCGCAGCAGCTCAGAGCGGCGCTTCGACTTACGGCTCGGTCGGATACGGAAGCCTCGGATTGAACTTCAGCGACGGATACAGTCCGGCGACGAGCAATCTGTTGGTTGCTCAAAACACTCCGACCGCGCCGGCGGCGATTCCGTCGGTCGCTCCGGCAACGACGACCTTGCCGCCGCCGGTCGTTTCGACGACTCCGGCGACCACAACGCTCGATCCTTACGCAGCACCGGGCAGTTCCACGGTATTTCCCTGGACCGGAACTTTGGGAACGACACCGAATTCGTGCAGTCCCGCGACGAAAGTTTATTCCGGCAACATGGAACAGTTCTTCCCGGAAACCTACCAGGCGATGCGGCGGTTCCGTGAAGCGACGTCCGTCAATTTTACCTATATTCCGGCAGGAAGCAAATCGGAATGGAATTACTTCGGCGTCGACGAACTCGACTTCCGAATGCAGCTCGGATTTCCCTGCCGTTTTATTCCGAACAACGGTCCCGGCTGCACGGGCCCCGGTTTTTTTTACGTCGCGCCGGGCGGCAGTTTGCTTTGGTGGGACGGGCCGGATACGAATCAGATGTATGGAGCCCCGCGGATTTCTCCGAACGGATTCAGCGCCTCACTGGATTTCGGTATGACGCCGCAGTTCAACGAAACTTTTTCGCTGGACGCCTGGTTTCGTTTCGGCGTCTTCTCCGACTTCAACGAGATCACCTCGAAAAGCCTGCGTTATCAGGGGCGTCTGGCCGGCATGTTCAACGTTTCGAATCAATTCAAGATCGTCGCCGGAGTTCTCTATCTGGACCGGTCAAGAGTCAAAGTCCTGCCGACCGGCGGCGTGATCTGGACGCCTCGCGAAGACATCGTTCTTCGGATCACGTTTCCGAATCCGAAACTTTCGATGCGGATCTACAACACCGGTCGCGCCGAATGGTGGGGATATCTCCAAGGCGACTACGGCGGCGGAAGTTGGACGATGGACGGTGTAAAAACGGACTACAACGACATTCGGGTCGGCGCCGGCATCGAGTTCGAGACGCTGTCGAAGGTCGGCGGCTTTTTCGAAGTCGGCGGAGCCTTCAACCGCGAAATCTATTCCAATGGCAACGCTTGGTGTACGCCGAAAAGTATGGTGTACCTGAAAACAGGGTTCGTTTTTTAGAGCCGCAACGAGCCGTGACCTGTGGTCACGGAGTCACGGCGTTTCGACATGAGATATTTACCGATCCTCCTTGTTTCCTTTCTTTGGACGGCGACGCTGTTTGCGCAAGCGAACCCATCGGTTGTTTACATTGAGGGAAATCCGAGTTCGGCGACCGGAGGATTCAATCCGTATCCCGGCATCGGAACCGTTCCGAGCGGCGGCTCGACGGAAATTCCGACGACGACGCTTTATCCGGAACACTCGGACGAGGCGACGTTCGGTTTGCCTTCGCCGACGCAACGAACCTCGGAAATCTTTTTTTCAAACGGCCAGACTCCCCGCCGCGACGGCTTGTTCCAGAAGGTCAACTTCAACGTTCTCTGGGCGCCGAAGGGAAGCGGCGACAGCGCCGTCGGGCTTACGGTCCTCGATCTTTCGGCAGCGTTTGCGCTGCCGTTCCCGTCCAAGGAGTCGCCGCTCATGCTGACGCCGCTGTTCCAAACCTGGTTTTTCGATTCTTCCTCGACCAACGGCACGTTTTATACCACGGGACTCGACATTCGTTGGTTTGCTCCGATCATCAAGAACAAGTTTACGCTGGACCTCGGCGCCGCTCCGCTCTACAGCGGCGACTTCAAGGCGAAAAAAGAGTCGTTCCGAATTCCGGCCCGTTTGGCAGGAATATGGACCTGTAATCCGCGAACGAAGTTTGTGTTGGGCGTTCTTTACCAGGACCGCTCCGACTCCTATAATTGGATGCCGATGGGCGGCGTGATCTGGACGCCGAATGAAGATATCAACTTCGAATTGACGTATCCGAAGCTCCGAATTTCGCAACGGATCAAATGGTGGGGCTCCGTGGCCGGCGACAGCGTGTCCGATTGGCTCTACGGCGGCTTCGAGTTCAACGGCGGATCCTGGGGGTACCGCGTCGAAAGCAAGGAAATCGACATTCGCTTCGACTACCGTGATTACCGTTTGCTGTTCGGATACGAACGCCGTTGCCTATCCGGTTTGACGATCGCAATCGAACTCGGTTGGATGTTCGATCGAAAAATAAGTTACAACGGTTACGGAAGTTATCATCCGGACGACGCCTTTTTCCTGCAACTGAAAACAGCGTTTTAGAACGGTTTCAGAAAATTGAGATTCTTGAGTTCATGGTTGAAAAACCGTCATCCCCGCGAAGGCGGGGACCTAGAGAGCAAGATTAAAGGTGTTTTTACACAAGTCATATTCATTACTCGTTAATAACGGTTGCAAACAGTCAACGAAATCTTTCGTCTAGGTCCCCGCCTTCGCGGGGATGACGAAAGATCATTTCATCGGTTTTGCACTGAATCACGCCCATGAAACGAATTTTTTTCTCGTTGCTTTTATTCTTCTCGTTCATTCCTTTTGCTTCGGCACAGTTTCAATTCCAGTCGAAGGACGCCGAACGGACGGAAATCGCGAAGGACGTCGGCGGTCCACGGCTCGGAACGTCGCAATCGCAAATTTGGGTGACCGGTGTAACGATCGAAGCGGGAACCCAAGCGGAAAACGTCTACATCACGTTGCCGATTCCGATCGACTGGCCGGAACAGAAAGTCATCAAGATCGAGGAGGTCAAACTCGATGCCGCGATGACACGAAAACTGGATTATCGGTTCATCGACAATGATCGCGGGACGAAAGAACTGATCATTCAGGTCGACAAGTTGCGACCGGGCCGAAAGTTCGAAGTACTTGTCGAAGTCGAACTTTTGAATTACGAATTGCTGCCGCCGGAGAATTCCGATAATTACGTCATTCCGAAACGTTTACATCGAGACATTGAACAATACGTCAAAAAGAGTCCGTTGATCGAGAGCGACAGCACCAAGTTTCTCAAGCTGTTCAACGAAATCACGGCGGACAAACCGACCGACTGGGAAAAGGTCGAAGCGATTTACAGTTTCGTGCAGAAAAACGTCAGCTACGACGAAACGACCCGAGCAAAGCTTGCGAAGGGAGCCATGGCGACGATCTCCGCCCCGGAAGGCCAATGGAAGGGCGACTGCAAGGACATGAGCTGCCTTTTCGTTGCGATTTGCCGGGCCGGAAAGATTCCGGCGAGACTCGTTCGACTGCCGGAACATTGTTACGCGGAATTTTACCTCGAACCCAAGGACATGCAGGGCAAACCGGCCGCCCCGGTTCGAGACGCCAAGGGAGCAAAAACGGTCAAGGGACCCGGCGGATTCTGGTTTCCCTGTCAGGTTGCCGGTTCGTATTCGTTCGGTGGAATTCCGGAACGCCAACCGATTCTCCAGAAAGGCGACTCATATCCCGACAGGGACTCCGACAACAGAAAGGCCAAGTATATTTTCTTGAAGGAATACTGCGAAGCCAGCGTTCCGGAAGGAAGTCCGCCGCCGAAAGTCAAATTCATCCACGAACTGAAGAGCAAATAGGTTGATGAAGATTCTTCTCGCCGACGAACGTCCCGTCGTTCTCGCCGGATTACGTTCTTTTTTCGAGGCGACGGAATTCGAAGTCGTCGGCGAGGCCGCGACGACGGCGGAGATTCTCGACGGCATCCGTCTGTATTCGCCGCAATACGTGTTGCTCAACGCCGTGAAAACGACGTTCGACTCCACCCGGATTCCCGAAAACTGTTCGCCCGTTTTTTTTTCCGAAACGTGGTCGAAAGAACAATTGCTCCAGGAAATCCGCTCTCAACGCTGCCGCAAAACCGGGCGTCGGAAAAGCAAAAACTTGACCCGGCGTGAAGTTGAGGTGCTGCGCGGCATCACGCAGGGACTCTGCAACAAAGAAATCGCGAAGGCGCTGGGAATCAGCGTCGAAACGGTCAAGGAACACGTTCGAAACGTTCTCCGTAAAACGTCGCTCGCAGACCGTACGCAACTCGCTCTTTGGGCCGTCCGTCAAAACATTCTCGACGAAAACATTTAGTCGACACTCCGGCGTCTTCCTCTTCAACGCGTTGCAGACGACGCGGCTCATCCATGTTCCAATCCGCCAACAACACAGCGTCTTCCCGTGAATTCATCGTCACCGACCCGCGATATGTTTATTCGAGCATGATCGTCGCTTGGACGCTGCTGATCCTGTTGCTGGTTTATATTTTCGTGCGATACGTCGATCGGGTCTACGCCGATCTGTTGCATACGCAAACAAGTGCCGCCTGCGACCGGGATTTGCTTTTCCGCGCGTGGAACACGAAATACGGTGGCGTCTACGTTGCCGATCTGGAAGCGAATCCGTGGCTCAAGCACCCGAAACGGGACGTCACGACGAATAACGGCGACTCGTTGACGCTCATCAATCCCGCTTGGATGACACGGCAGATCAATGAAATGCAAAAAAACGGGGAACGAAAAATCGCCTCTCGATTGACCAGCAGCAAGTTGCTCAATCCGAAAAACGCACCGGACGAATGGGAGAAAAGATCGCTCGCTCTGCTCGAATCGAGAAGCCGTGAGGAAGTCTTCGAATTGCTCCGCGACGCGAACAATCACGAAACCGTTCGGCTCGCCAAGCCATTGATCGTTACCAAGGGCTGCCTGAATTGTCACGGCGAACAGGGATACAAAGTCGGCGATGTCCGTGGAATAATTTCCGTAACGGCGAAAGCGGATACATTGTTCGCGGTCAAACGGCAGGTCTTGGCGATCGTTTATTCCGTCGGTTCGGGAATCTGGCTGGTCGGTTTCCTTATCCTCGCCTTTTCGCAGCAGAGATTGAGGACCTATTTTCGAGCGAATCATGCCGCATGGCACGCTCTCAAGGAAAACGAGGAAGATCTTCGCCATGCAACGTTGGAGGCGGAACGAGCGAACAACGCCAAAAGCGAGTTTCTCGCCCACATGTCGCACGAAATCCGAACACCGCTCAACGGCGTCATCGGCCTCTCCGACCTGTTGATCGGAACGCAGCTGGATGGAAAGCAACGTGAATACGCCCAACTGATCAATGATTCCGGCAAATCGCTTCTGTTCCTGATTAACGATATTCTCGATTTCTCGAAAATCGAAGCGGGAAAACTCGATCTCGACCTCGAAATGTTCGATCTGGTCGCGCTGGTTGAATCGACGCTCGGAATTCTCGCTTCCCGCGCGGAAGGAAAAGGACTGGAAGTCTGTGCGTCGTTCGGATACGGGCTCCCCCGCTTCGTGTTCGGCGACGCCGGACGTCTTCGTCAGGTCCTGATCAATTTGATCGGCAACGCGGTCAAATTCACGGAATCAGGGGGTGTTCGTATTGACCTTTCCCTCGGCGATTGGCACAACGACGAACTCGACATCCGATTTGTCGTCAAGGATACCGGAATCGGCATTCCGGAGGACCAGATGAATCGTCTGTTCAAAAACTTTTCCCAAGTCGATTCCTCGTCGTCGCGCATTCACGGTGGAACAGGTCTCGGATTGGCGATTTCCATGCGGTTGGTCCGCCTGATGAAAGGCGAAATCGTTGTCGAAAGCAAACCGGGACAAGGGGCCTTGTTCCGGTTCACGTTGCCGTTACGCTGCCATCCGACAATGGCTCGCTGCATCCGCGAGAACCTGCGTCATTGCGTCGCCGAAAAACTTGATTGCTGCGCGCAAACAAAACAGAGATGCTGCGTCGGGATCAATTATCGTGGTCGCGCCGACGGTTTTGATATTCGCGGACGACATGTCCTGCTGGTCGACGACAACTCCATCCAGCAAGAGGCGTTGTCGATGCAATTGAACGCCTGGGGCTTCTCGATTGATCGCTGTGCAACCCGTCAGGAGGCGCTGTCGTTGCTGACTAATTCCGCCAACTCGTTCGAACTCCTGATCGTCGACAGCACGCTCGAAGATGGAAAGGGCGAAGACTTGATCGCCGACGTGAAAAAACTTCCGGAAAAACAGAGACCGAAAATCGTCTTTCTCTCGCCGTTGAGCGATAGCGTGCCGAAAACGTCGCCTCCCGACGTGTTTCGCGTGACGAAACCCGTGTTCACGTCGACGCTTTTCGATACCATGATGGACGCGCTGTTTGCCCGGGGCGACTCGTCGACGTATCAAACCGTTGTTTCCCGTGAAATCAAACGGGAACCTTCTCCCTTGGCAGGTCGGTTCCGCCTTCTCGTCGCCGAGGACAATCGGGTCAACCAGATCGTCGCGAAAAATCTGCTAGAGGACGCCGGTTTTCCTTGCGATATCGTAAACAACGGACTTGAGGCCTGCGACGCCGTCCGCAGCGGGAAATACGATCTTGTCTTGATGGACTGCCAGATGCCCGAGATGGACGGCTATGAAGCGACCGACCTGATCCGGAATTGGGAACGGGACCACGGTCTGCAGCGGCTGCCGATCATCGCGCTGACGGCGAACGCAACGACCAGCGACATCCCCAAATGTCTCGCCGCCGGAATGGACGCCTATTGCAGCAAACCGATTAATCCGACGCTTTTGTTCAAGGAAATCGAACGATTTCTCGGAGAAAAAGAAGCGTGATTTCGAGTCTGAAGCACGAAAACGGATGATTTCTCTCACAAAGGAACTGTATCAAAATAAACTGGACAAAGAGCCCCGAGTGGAGGCGGCCGAAAAATCAATACGGCGCCGTAACTCGGGGGTTGAACTCCAATTAATTTTGTACAATTGTTCAACTTATTTTGATACAGCGCCAAAGGTCGCGAAAAACACAAAACCAGAACAGCTTGAGCTTTCCTTGTTGTTTCGGATTTTTTTGGGGGGGTAAAAGTTCATTTTACCGTCCCCTCTCTCCCCGGCCCTTCCCCCGGAGTACCGGGGAGAGGGGGAAAGACAAGCCGCTGCTCTACTGTTTCAAAAAACTTTTCTCGAAAACCGACGCCCCTCAAGCCGCCCCCAATCGGCAAACGCTCCGAGTGGAAGTTGGTTTTTTGACATCGACGGCAAGGCGTTCCGCCGTCTTGTTGTCGTCCTCCAAATGGAATATGATGTTTTTCATCGAGAAAAAAACCACCACAAGACACGTTCCGCAGCAAAACGCCGGCGGTAAAAGATCCCGTGAAATTCGAGTTGGCCCATCCGTGGATGCTCGCGACGCTCACGCTGCTGTTGTGGGTCGTCTGGTCGTATCGACGGACCTTGACCGACTTTTCTCTCATCCAGCGGCGTTTCTCGCTGATCGTTCGGACGCTGATCCTGATTCTCTTGGCCTTGGCTCTTGCCGGTTTGACGGTTCTCCATCCGACCCGGGAGCGGATGGTCGTTCTACTGACGGACCAAAGCCGGAGTATTGACGAAAACGCTCGAAAAACGATCGAGGAATATGCCGAAAAAGTTCGAAACGAATCGACGGGAAAACCCTTGGTCGTGTTTCCGTTCGGCTCAGAGACGGAAACGAATATCGCGGCGGCCTTGGAACCGGCGGTTGCGATGATTTCGCCGTTTTATGTTCCGCATCTGGTCGTTCTTTCCGACGGCAACGAAACTCGCGGCGACTTCCTGACGGTCGCCAAACGCAGCGGCGTCGCCGTGTCGACGGTTCCGACGCCGGACCGGGAATCGGCGGAGGTCCAACTTGTCGAACTGCGGGCTCCGACCAACGTTCGGCAGGGGGAGCCGTTCAACCTCGAAGTCGTCGTTCGGAGCAATCGGAAAACGGAATCGACGATCACGGTATTCCGCCGGGGTTTCAAAGTCGTTGAAGAAAAAAAGCCGTTGGAAATCGGCGAGAATATTTTTTCGTTCAAGCAAACGGTCGACAACCAGCGGCAGGTCGACTTCTCGGCGAAGATCGACGCGAAGGACGATACGATTCTCGACAATAATTCAGCGTCCCGATTGGTGTTCGGCGGCGGCAAGCCGCGAGTTTTGTTGATCGAGAGCGATCCGAAGACCGTCCGCGACTTTATCTGGGCGTTACAGGAACAGGAAATCGAAATCGAAACCCGACCGGCCGAAGGCTTGCCGAAGAGTCTCGACGAACTGGAAAATTTCGAGGCGGTGATTCTCTCGAACGTTTCGGCAACGTCGCTGACCATGCGGCAGATGGATTTGGTTCGAACCTATGTCCGCGACCTCGGCGGCGGCTTGATCATGCTCGGCGGCGAACAGTCCTTCGGACTCGGCGGATACTACAAGACGCCGATCGAGGAAATCCTGCCTGTTCGGAGCGACTTCGAAAAGGAAAAGGAAAAACCGTCGCTCGGAATGTGTCTCGTGATCGACCGCTCCGGTTCGATGGGCGGCGAAAAGATGGAACTCGCCAAAACGGCGGCCCGCGGCGCCGTCGAACTGCTCACGCCGAAAGATTTGGTCGGCGTGATCGCCTTCGACCACCAGAGTTACGTGATTTGTCCCATGCAGACGCCGTCGAGTCGCGTCGACGCCGAAATCTCGACGATCCAGGCCGGCGGAGGAACGGCGATTTATCCGGCGATGGTCGACGCTTACGATCAGCTCAATAAATCGGCGACGAAGCTCAAACACGTTATTTTGCTGACGGACGGCCAGAGTTCGCCGGGAGACTTCGAAGGAATCACACGGCAGATGGTCAATGCGCAAATCACCGTCTCGACGGTCGCCGTCGGCGACGGGGCCGACCAGAATTTGTTGGAGCAGATCGCTCAGATCGGGCAGGGCCGGTCCTATTTTTGCAACGATCCGCAGTCGATCCCGCAGATTTTCGCCAAGGAAACCATGACGGCGAGCAAGTCGGCGATTCATGAACTACCGTTCGTCCCGCAGTTGATCGTTCCGACCGACGTGTTGGCCGGCGTCGATTTGGATACTGCGCCGCCGCTGCTCGGATACGTTGTTACGCGGTCGAAACCGACGAGCCAATTTATTCTCGCGACGGAAACCGGCGAGCCGCTGCTCGTTTGGTGGCGGTACGGACTCGGAATTTCCGTGGCGTTTACGTCGGATGTCAAGAGCCGTTGGGCCGCCGAGTGGTTGACCTGGCCGAGTTTTTCGACGTTCTGGGCTCAAATTATCCGCAACGCCATGAGAAAGTCGGAGACTCGCGGCGTCGTCGTCGACATGCAGCGGAAGGACGGTAAAGTCCGGGTCAGCGTCGACGCCGTGGACGACACGGAAAAGTTCGTGAACCGCGCAACAGGAACTCTGGCAGCGATTCGGCCCGATTTGTCGAAGGAGGAGATTTCGCTCGACCAAACGGCACCGGGCCGGTATGAAGGAACGATCGACGTCGACAATCGGGGCGGATATCATCTGCAGGCGGGGTTGCGAATCGGTGAGAAAACGGTCGCCTCGGCAGCGCGGGGGCTTTCCATCGGTTACAGCGACGAATTGCAACTCAAGCCGGTCAACGTCGAATTGCTGAAAAAAGTCGCAACGGAAACCGGCGGTGTCTTCCAACCAGAGAGTTCGACGTTGTTCGATCCGGATCCGACCCGTGTCGCTTGGCGGGCGAGTTCCCTGAGTGGTTGGCTGCTAACCCTTGCCGCGTTCCTGTTCGTTCTCGACGTCCTGCTCCGCCGTATCGATTTTGGACGAAAAACAGGATGAGCGAGACTGAAAACTGGAGACGGGAGGGAGCCCCTGAAAACCTCTGCCCCCTGAAAACTCCGAAAACAAGCTGCGACCTATGGTCGTGGTCTTAAGGGCGTGCGAGTAAATAAACGATCAAAAAGGAGCCCCGAGTGGAGTGGTACTCCGCGCAACTTGGGGGGAAGTGGAGAAAACGTGCAGTTTGTCCCCGTTTGTAGTATAAGGCTTCCGTTCGAAAGTTTCATACCCAAGAGCCGGGGGTGTAGGCGGTACTCCGCCGTAGCCCCCGGATGGCTGGTGTTCCGAACAAAATAAAACCTTGGGTATGTTTTTTTCGAGCGAAAGCCTAACTCGGGGGTTGAACAACCAATCGATATCGTACGATTGTAAAAGTTGTTTTGTTACAGGTCCTAAGAGGAAACTTTTTTGTTCGGAGGTCTCAATGGTTCGCGTTCTTTTTCCGTTTGCCGCCGTAATATTTTTCGTGACGGCCGTGCTTGAAACGCTTGAAGCCCAGATTGTGTTTCAGGCGGGACCGAGTGGTAAGGTCGAATTCGCCACCGGAAGCGGATTGACTGTCGCCTTCCCCGATGGAACTCGCTGGGGCGACGCCGCCGAGACGGGTTTTTTACTCCGTACGAAAACCGGCGTCATTCCCTCCGTTTCCGTGCGGCAACCGTCGACGGACCGTTTGGAAGTCGGATTCAACGACGGAAGCGTCGCCGTTTTTCGGACAAAAACCGGCCGCGGATTCGTCCTGTTTCAATTGGAACGATTCGTTCCCGGAACACCGAATCTCGAAATCGTCGAATTCGAAATGGGACGAATCCCCCTGCCTTCCGGTTCTCGGGTCGACGGAACGTTGGGACGTGCGACGGACGGGAAGCATTTCGTCGCCTTGAGCACGGCGTCGCTGCAAGTCCGACCTCAACAATACCACTCGGGCGCAGCGGCGCAGAATCGTGCCGGTTGTTCCCATGCGTTCACGCAAGCCGAAGGTCGGACGCCGAAAATTCGGGCAGCGAAATTTTCGGCGTCTTGTACGGAACCGGGCGGCGGCTGGAGTTATCGCGGAATTCGTTTCGACAAACAAAAAGACTTGACCGGCCTGCAAACCATCCGGGCCGTGGTTCATGGCGACGGACTGGGAGAGTCGCTCAAAATCCAGCCGATCGACGACGCCGGAGCCGCCCGGGATACGTATATCCCGATCAACTTCACTGGTTGGAAGGAGTGTTCCGTCGCCGAATCACCTCACGACAAAATCACGCATCCCGACAGAATCACCGGATTGAACCTGTATTATAACGGTTTGCCCGCGAGCAAAACGGTCGAATGTCGGATCGAGCGAATCGAAGCCGTCTGCCTCCGAAACGGGGCGGAAGAAATCGTGTTGCTCGAAGATTTTCAGGATCCTCACTCACTTTGGTGGTCCCGGAGCGTGAACGTCTTGCGTGCGGAGGCCGCTGCACGATATGGATTGGACGGCAGCGCCTTCGGCATTCTTCTCGGCGACGCTGACCGGTTTCTCGACATCATGCCGGACTTCGAAGTCGCGGCCGGTTTGCCGTCGCCCCGATTCGACGGCGTTTGGAACAAATTGTCGCCCGACGTCCGCCGATCCTATTTTTTCCTGACGAATTTTAGCGTTTCGGAATTCGATGACGCCTTGGCGATCGCGAAGCGAGGCGGCTTTGATCGGATCTTGATTCTTCAAAATTCCTGGACTCGCTCTCCGGGACATTACGAGGTCAACATGAAGTCGTTTCCCGGCGGACTCCCTCAGCTTGTCGACACCGTCAAGCGATTCAAGGACGCCGGATTCAAGACGGGCTTCCATTTTCTGGCCGCGTCGATTGATCCGCCGGATTCTTATTTGACGCCGGTTCCCGAAGAGCGGCTCGTCTACGGCGTGAAAACAAAACTTTCCGAAGCGATTTCTTCCGATGCGACGTTCTTGCCGACCGTCGAATCCCCTGTCGCCTTTCCGAAAGAGGACGGCGGATACATGGGCAACGGCTGCGTGTTGCGGATCGGCGACGAGTTGATCGCCTACAAAAATCTCAAGTTGGAAAAACCGTTCGGCTTCGAGGGTTGCCGCCGGGGGCATCTCGGCACCAAGGCGGCGGAACATTCGAAAGACGCCAACGTTCGGCATTTAACACGATCTTACGGATATCACCGGATCGACCTCGATACCAGTCTTTTGCCGGAAGTTGCCGCTCATTTCGCGAAAGTCGCCGACGCCTGCGATATCGACATGATGTATTTCGACGGCTCCGAATGGTTGCAGGGCGAACACTGGTATTACAACGCCAAGCTCCAAAAAGCGTTTTACGACGCCGTCAAGAACAAGAACATGTTGATGCAGGGCAGCAGTTATTCGCCGTATTCCTGGCACCAATTGGCCCGGAGCGCTTCGGCCGACGGACACGGCGATTTGAAAGGCTATCTCGACCAGCGTTCGCCCGGCTTCGCTTGGATGGCCGGCAGCGCGATGCCGCTGGACATCGGCTGGTATTACGCCTACGACGTGAACTCGACGATCGACATGTACGAATACATCCTGCTGGCGACCTTGGCGTACGATTCGTCCATGTCGCTCCAGGTATCCGTCGACGCGGCCCATAAACATCCGTTCACCGGGGAGTTGCTCGACAAGATTCGGCAATTCGAACAGCTCCGGCTTTCGGGGCGGATCACGTCGGAACTTCGGGAAAAGATCAAGATTGATCCGAAGCTCGGCGGCAAGACGCCGGAGGAAATCGCCGCGAACTGGTCGCAACTCCGAAAGGAATATCGACTTCGGGGCGAACCGGGAAAAGAGTATTTGCAACGGGTCGTGTACACGCCGTGGCAAAAAATCACGAATCCTGAAGAGGCGGCTTGGGAGATCGAAGTTCCTGAAATCCTTGGACCGGTTCGAATCGGATTAAACGTTCATCTTTTGCCCGACGCCAAGGAAAAAACGCTGACCGATCCGTTTTTAGAGATTGACGGAAAACGAATCGCCTTGAAAGCGACGCTTTCGGCTGGACAATATGTTTTCCAATGGCCCGGTGAAGCGACCCGACTTTACGGGCTTCCGTTGAAAGACGTTTTGCTGTTGCCCGAAGCCGCCGACGAATTCACGGAGTTGACGCCGGGAAAGTATCGTGTCCGCTTCGGAGCCGCCGAGCAACTTCCTTGTCGAGTTCGCATGACCCTCCAGCCTGCGGAGCGGATTGATATACTGCAGACGCCTTAGTACGACAGCGCAATGGATTTTCTCCGAAAGGAACACGAAACACACGAAAAGACGAACGACACGAAAAGTTGAAAACGAACTTTTTTTCATGCGATGGAACCAGTATTTTTCCTCGTCGAATTGTTCGTGTTTTTCGTCTTTTCGTGGTTTTCGTGTTCTCCGAAATAAAAACTCTTTGCGCTGTAGTGTTAGCCGTGTCGCCCGCGACACGATGGAGCGGGAAACGTGAGGATTCAACCGGAAGAAACGCTTTATTTACGTGCCTGGCGGAATGGATTGAATCGCGACGATGATAACGTAACACAGTCGCAGAATCGGCAATTCGGTGTCGATTCTCGTCTCGTTTTCGTATCGGGAAACGCGACGGCTTTCTCGGGATGCCGCGAGAAAACGATCCAGTTCTTTTGACACGATTTCCAGTCCGATCGTCTTCAATCGACCGACATGCCGTTCAAGTTGCGAAATTTGTCGTGACGTGGTGGAGCATCCGAGCCCCGATTCTGCGATTGCTTCCAACTCCGACAACGTCGCTTCGAGCAACAAACCAACCGAACTGTCGTCGAATGTCTGTCCCATCCATTCGGACTCTCTATCCGTCGGTTCGGTCTCTTGAACGTCGACGGGATCCCGCGGCGTGTTTTGGTGAATCGTCGCCGACCGATGATCGCCGCTGGTTTCAAGGGTCAATATTTGAATTCCATCGGAATCGAAAAGCGAGACGGGTTCGACGACGAGCATTCCATGATGCCGACGGATCAATCCCAGGACGCCGCGATTGGCTTTCGGATCATAGTTTTCAATGCGATGAATCGATTCCTGGCCTCCAAAATTCGAGTCGAAGGCAAGCATCAGGGGGAGCGAACGGTTTTTTTGATCGAAAATCACTCGATAAAGCGTTTGTTCCACCGGATCGAAAGTCGCTTCGCCCCAGCGTTCAGCTTTCAGGAAAATGATTTCGTCCCGTTCGTTTCGCCGCGCCAATCCACCGTGAAACAAACGTTCCGCCTGTTTGTACAATAAATTCCAGTCGGTGATCGGCGGCGGCAGGATCATGGCGTCCGTGTCGTCGATTTGAAGCGGAATCGCCTGCGTCGTGCGCCGTACGGAAATTCGACCATTGTCGTTGCGATAAGCATCGACCAGTTTGAGGATGTTTCGACTTGCAAAGATCGGACTCGGGCAACCGGTCCACGGTCCTTCGCCGTGAAAAACCGAAACCGGATCGAAATCGGATGCCGTTACGGGTCGTGACTCGCTCCAGGTTGCCCAATTTTTGATCGAATCGTCCCAAAAATAAACGGTCAAGCCGGCGTAACCGCTTTTCGTACGCCATTGCCTCGCGCCCATGCCGATCAGGTCGATGTTGCCGACCGAATGGTATCGACTTCGATGCTCGCCGACCAGATCGGAAAGCGGCGTCTGTTCGGACGCAACACATATTCCTTGCAATCGTTTGATTAACGCTCTTCGCAAGGCGTCAAGGCGTACGATTTGATGAAGGATGCGGGATGTCGACGCTTGGGCGTTCCTCGATGTTTGGAGATGAATTTCATCGGCGAGACTTTGGAGCATTCGCTCCAGCCGGGGAAGGTCGACGCCGTGGGCTGAAACGGCAAGCGTTTGGAGCCGTTGCCGGGTCGCTTCGGAAAGCCGGGTCAAGCCGAGGAACACGATTTCGTGCAATATGTCGCCGAGCGATGCGAGTACTTCGAGCCGTGTTCGAGGGGCTCCGCTTGACGTTTCAAGGACGTCCTCCGTCGGCGACGTCAAGGCGCGAATGCCTTTTTCGACTTGGTAAAGCATCACGGCGAGCAGACCGTCCTCATTGGAATTCTTGCCCGGTCCGGTGACGATCATCGTATCGAGATTTCCGCCGTCGACCCAGCGGCAGACGATATTTCGTTCGGGAATTTTGATGACGAGCGGGCTTTCGCTTTCAA
The DNA here is from genome assembly GCA_031548665.1 of Thermoguttaceae bacterium. Classification (GTDB taxonomy): domain Bacteria; phylum Planctomycetota; class Planctomycetia; order Pirellulales; family Thermoguttaceae; genus WRKP01. Next base: position 15,715 of record JAVBQW010000145.1, on the reverse strand, counting down.
TCGCGCAGCGACAACTACCGTCGAGGGATTTTTCCGCTTTTCGGAAAGCCGTTTTCCCCGCCCAAGCGATCAACGCCGCATCGTCGATCTGCTCCGGCAGGGGGATCGCTTGCGTTTTAGCCGCACAACGCGGCGGTTCTTCATTATCCGGACGATTTTTCAGCCAAAGAAACGCGATCAACACATACCGATCGATACACCCTGCCGGGCTGTTTGAACGGGCGTCGGCGGGAATTTCCGGAATCACGACCTCGCAATCGTCGACACGCAGTCGAATGATCTTGTCCGTGATTTCAAGTATTTCCGGCGTGATCGTTTCGATATCCTTTTTGGCACGGCGCAAAAGTCCCCGATTGGCCAGCGCCGCGATCGCGTCGTCGTCCATTGCACGGAGCAGGGCTTGAATTTTCGGCAGAACGCTCATGATTCCTTTTGATCCGGGGCGATCTTTTGCATATCGCCCATCACCTCGGAGAAGACGATCGGCGGGACCTTTCCGAACAGAATGATTCGCGGGTCGGCCTTGTCCGGATCGGGATCGTCGTAAATGTAACTCCCGATCTGCACGCTGTTCGACTTGACGAAACACAAATTCTGGAGCGTGACCTGTTCGTCCATCGAAATTCCGATGTAGAAATTGTCGAGGCCGAGAAACGCGTCGGCGCCGGCTTCGGGAAACGGTTTCCAATACATCGGGATCCAACCGGCGTCGCAAACGGAACCGCGTCGCCAACCGAGTTTCTCCGCCCGGCCTTTGAACGTCATCGCGTTCAGTTGCGTGCCGAACCACTTTTTCGAAACAATTTGCGGTTTCTCATCATCCGTCGGAACGATCACGCTCCGTTCGAGTTGCGGAAACGGCTGGACGATTTCGAAGTCGAGAAGATGCTGCCGCCAACCGTTTCGTTCTTTCTCGGAAAGTTCCAGCGGATGCACGATCCCGATTTTACCCGACTTGGGGAGCGTAACGGTTTCATCATCGGCGTCGGTCAGCGAACCGTCTTCCATCGCACGAAAAGTCGATTTCAATTTTCCTTTGTCGTCGTAAAGCCCCCAAACGAGACGAACCGTAAACGGACGCAATACGGGATGCCGTTGATAAAGCTCCGTCCAACGGTCGGTGGGCCAACGATACTGTCGGACCAACATGTTTTCGATGCGCAAAAGCTGTCCCTTGACGACTTCCTTGAGGGCGTCCTTGATTTCCTTCAGTTCTTCGACGATTTCTTTCGGCGCCGTCTTGGGAAGCGACGCGACGTCTTTCTTTTTTTCCGTATCGAAAAGAGAAACCTTGAAATCCATGCCGATCCGGACTTCGAAATCCTTGCCGCCGACGGTCCAGACTTTCGGCTTGCCGGGCTCGAAACCGAGCGTCGGAACGACGCGGTCGCCAAGTTCGTCCGGTGAAATTCCCCGTTCCTCGGCAACCTGTTCGAAAGCCGTCCCCGCTGCCGTTCCGATGTTCTTATATTTCGTCCGATAACGGATCGTCATCGAATTGACGACCGTGAGCGCCGTTTCCGTACCGAGCAGGGCAAGCGTTTGGACGGCGTATTCCGACATTTTGCCGCGAGCCGAGTCGGCCCAGAGTTGAATCTGTTTCGACAATATCGGGACGATACGGTCGTCGCCGAGCAGACCGGCCAAGGCAAGAGCCCAACGATCGGCGGCGTCGATCTTTTTTGAAGCGAGAAAGGAATTCAACACGAACAACGCAAAGTCGCCGCTCGTCTTGCGGTCGATCATCGCAATGAGCGGTTTTGCTTCGATGTCCGCTCGCATCTCCTTGCAACGGGATTGCCGATATAAAAAATATCGCACGGTTTTTTCATCAAGTTTCTTTTTCTCGGCATGCAACTCCGGAAGTTTTTTCCAGTCGAGCCACGGAACATCGAATTTGTCGACTTTGGCCGACGCCCGCTCGATCCGTTCCTGAATCGTTTTCATCGTAATCTTTTTTCCCTTCGCCTCCCACGCGGATTCCAGGGCCGTCAACATTTTGTCGCGGATATCGTCGTTCTCTTCGTCGTCGAGCCGCTTTTCCAGCAGTTTGATCGCCGCATCTATTTTCAGTTGCGCAAGGATGTTGACCGCGCTGTCCCGGTTGTCCGATTTTTTGTCGACGAGAAGTTTTTCAACTCGATCCAGATCGATCTTGTCGATCTCACCGAGAGCCCGCGCCGCCGCTTCACGGACCGGCTTCGATTTATTGCCGAGAAGTTTCCAAAGCGACTCGACGAGCCGCTGCGGCTTCCACCGTTTGGCGAGAAGGAGAAATTTCAGCGTTTCATTTCCCGATGCAAGTTCTTTGGTGAAGCGTTCTTGCGTTAAGTCGTCGAATTGCCGTTCGTCGAGTTTGACGAGGGCTTCCAAGGCAGTCAGACGGATCGACGAACTTTCGTTCGAAGCGGCAGCATCGATCAACGGTTTCGCCTTCAGTCCGAATTTTTTGATCGCGATGTCGAGAGTTTGCGAAATAAGCTGACACTGATAATAGAGATTCTTCCATGATGCTCGCATGAATGCGCAAATTTCATCAAGGTGATCAAGGCCGTATTCCGACACGAAATTCGGCCATTCGTCGAAACCGCCCTCGGTAATCGTTTTCAGGACGACCTGACGATTCGGTTCCCGGTACAAGTCCGAATCAATCGCAATCAGTTCGAAACCGGTTCGATGCTTCAACCGGAGCGTTTTGATGTCGGACCAGACTTTGAAAATTCGTTTTGAGAATTTCTTTCCTGTTTTTTCCAAGATGATCTTGGCGGAATCAATCAGGAAATATTCATCTGTATAGGAATAACGCTGAATTTTGTGTTGAGGCAGCAAGAGATTGATATCCATGTAAAGCAATTCTTCCAAAATCGCGTCAAGACGATCCGGTGCAAATTGCAAAAGGAAGGGGGCCAATTTTCGTATTTCGTTATCGTGAGACATGCTTTTGAGGAGCGCTTTTAACTCCGCATCGCTCATCGCGAGATAGTATCGTGCGCCGGAATTCGGTTTTCCCTCGGCGTTCGTCGGCTCGATGCGGCTGCTCCAGAAATTATTGGCCAAGTCGATTTCCGATTTTTTGACTTTTCGAAACGAAGCGAGAAGAAACGAAAAGAAGTTCTCCGACGCTTTTTCCTTTTCAAAGGCGGCGCTCATCGGCACGATCCAAGAGCCCCAATAGCCACATTTCGTTAGAATATCGAGGAGACGATGTTGTATTTCGTCTTTCGGATCTTCGAGCGAAAGTGCGGACATCAATGCATCGTCCCAGGTGTGCCAACCGTCGTAATAAGACCAGTTACCGCTCGTCGTGATTTTCGCGAGAGTTTTCACATCGCCGGTTTCGAGATATTTTTCAATGTCGGCGAAAATCGGCGACTTGGCTTTGGTGCGAATCTTTTGGACGACTTCAATGACTTTGTGCATGATGTTTCCGTGGGGTTGGTGTTTCGGTGAAAAACATTTTATCGAAATTCGTTTCGCGCTGCGCGGCTAAAACGCAAGCGGTTATTCCGTGGGTGGGGTTAGAGTAATCCGTCCTGTTGCAAAATTTCCTTGACCGCGAGGTTGAGTCGGGCGGCGAGCAAAAGATCCTGTTCGGAAAATCCGTCGAAGCGTTGAGCCGTCAGCGAGGTCAGACCGAAACGGTCGGCGACGATCTTCGCCAATCGGTCGCATTCCCTCGGCGTCAGACTCGACAGGGCCAATCGGAGCGGCGGTAATTGCTTGACAAAGCGGTCTTCGTCCCAATCGCGGAGCAGTTCGTGCAGCATCTCAACGCATTCGGGAAGCTGCCATAACACCGACCGAGCCGTTTTCAGCAAGCCGTAAAGGAAGGCCGGGCCGCCGGTTTCGTCGTTGCCGTGCAAGGCTCCGTAAAGCAGTTTCAATAATTCGGCGGCCTCGAATTTTCCCTCGCCGTACAGGATACCGACCGTTGCGCCTCGAACGACCGGATTTCCGTCCGGATTCGCCGCGAGTTGTCCCAGCCGCTCCCAACGCAGTTCGCGGTGTTCCTCCGAATCGCCGAGCGACAGGATCGCCTGCGAAAGCGTACAGAGAGCGTCGACGACGATTTCCTCTTCTCCCGCCGGCGTTACGGAAAGTTCCGGAATCAGGAAACAGGCGCGTCGGTAAGCCGCCAGCGCCATGGCGTCGAGTTCCGTCAGATGATGGGCTTCGAGCGGCTCCCGGGAGACGTGCAGCCCGATCAGCATTTCCATGGCCCGGACGAGGCTCACGAAGATGGAGTCCTCGGCGATCAGCGTTTTCGCCTTGTCGAGCAGCATCGCGGACATTTCGTGCAGTCCCATCAGGCAGGCGGAAACGATCAGCTTGACGGCGTGGTCGGCCCGGCCCGGTTGGTTGCCGTCGTCCGGTTGACGGAATTTTTCGAGCAGTAATTCACCGGCCGCCTCCCGGAGCGTCGAGCCGTAGACAGATCGGGTGATCAGCGACGATTCCGTTTCAGGAATCCAGCGGTAATTCCAGATTTCGCGGATCCGATGCAGGTCGTCGCCGGAAAGGAAATTCGGCCCTTGTTTCCAAACGGCGAACGGAACGTCGAGGAATTCGAGTTGCCGGAAAAACCGGCTCACGGAACGGTCCCGCGTTTTTCTGTACAAATCCAACGTGATTTCCTTGCCGTCGCTTGAATCCGTTCGAATACGAAGCTCGCCGAGTTGACGTTGGAAATCGTCGACGATCGGCGGCTGTCCCGCTTCCGGAGGAATTTTGCCGATTCGGTCCCCGGCCAATAATTTTCGACACAGAGCGAGCACCGGCAGGCCGTCGGAGTCGTCGGCTCCCTTGACGAACACGGAGCGGATCGCGTCACAAAAATCCTCTCGGGACGGCTGGACATGTTCCCGGAGTTCTGCGAGCCGTCGGACTTGATCCAGAGCGGCGATTTCGTCGGCGGTCGAAATCGGGAAATTCTTTTTTCGGCAACTTCGGCCCAGTTCGACGATCAAATCGGCGATGTTGAACGTTTCGCCGCTCTCCCAAATTCGTTGATAGAATTCCGGGGCGGGCATTCCGCTGGCGTAACCGTTCAGGCGGTCCAATTGTTCGAAGCCGTACCGAATCAGCGCGATTTGCGCAACGGCCGAATCGGACTTTTTCTTTTCCGGACGTTTTTTATCGGATTCCGCCGGCGTCGTCCGTTTCTCCAAAAACGCAACGGTATGAAATCCGCCGCTGACGACGACGATTTGTTTTCCAATAAATCGTTTCGAATAATCGTCGATCCGTGAAAGCATCGCGGCTTCCCGGACAAGAGTTCCGTCCGCGACCAACTCTTCCGGCGTTTGGCCTTTGCGGATCAGCACGCAATACGCCAAGACGTTACGGAAAAATTCACGGCTTTCCCGATCACGGTAATCAAGTTCGTAAAGCTGGTCCCAAAGGTCGTCGGTGTCACGGGTTCCGGTTCGGCGGCAGGCGGCTTCGATGAACCGGTTCCGTTCCGTGGAACGGTCGGCAAGGAGATTGCCCGGTTTCGATTCGGACGGTGTTCCCGAGTCGAATCGGAAGTCGATGGTTTCAGAAAAGCTCAAGTCGATGAACGAACATTCGGCTCCGACTTCCGTCGCCGTTCGGATCGCGGCCAGTTCCGGCGAGTAATCGCAGATCGGGTAATACGCCGAAAACCGATGCGAGTCGTCCTTCGATTCCTTGAGCACGTAGGTCGTGAATACGGCGACCGGCGGGTTGGTTTCTGGGTGCGTCAGCAGCGGAATCAGCGGCATCGCGTCGTGCGGGCCTTCGATCAATACGGCGGCAGGGTTCAGGCGGCGGATCGTTTCCGTAACGTGGTACGCACACGCCGGACTGTGATGCCGCACCGGTAGGAAAACAACCGGGGAATCGAAATCGAGCGTCGGAATGTCGGCAAGAATATCGTCCATGTTGCCATTTTAGCGACCGCTCAGCTTGAATTCAACGTACGGTTTAAGTAAAATTCGTGAAATGGCGATTCCCGCTTCTTTTTCATGGAGTTTCACCGATGTCCGATACGTTGAACGCCCCGCTTTCTCGAAATGCCTTTGAAGCTTTCAAGGAGTTGATGCAAGAATACAAATCGGCTCTTGTCATCGGCATCGAACATTGGACCGCAAAACATGCCGAACTGCCTTTGCCGGAGGCGGTCACGCCGGAAAAAATTGAATTGCTATTTGACAAGCTCCAAACCCTGGATCGACATATCCCGCGTGTGTTTTCCCTGACCGGCGTGATGGCGTGCCAAGACGGTTTCAAGGAAAAACTTAAAGCGTTTTTCAGTCGTTCGGAAGTCCGATTGCTTCACCTTGTACGGTTTTTCGTTCTGTTCGGCACGATTCGACAATCCAATGAATCGCTTTTCGCCAACATGTCGGAGCATCTTTACTGGACCACCGGATTTTGGCAGTTTTTCGAAAAATCGCATCCCGGCGAAGTGACATACGGAAAGATCGGCGATATCTTGAAATCTCTGGGAATCGATGACATGAAACCCGGTTGGTATGTTCTTTCCCAAGGCAACCTGATTGAAGAAGAGAACATGTCGTATTATTTCGATCGACCCTCGTTGCTTCGTGACGGTTTGATGAAAGTAGAACAAAGTTGGTATTTTTCCCAGCAAAAAACGGCGACACTCAAAATTCTCCAAAAAATGCCGGAAGTACCGGGGGACATTCTCGACATCGTCTGGAATTTTGCCTTGGCCGAAGCGAAAACACATCGGCTTGATGCCCAGTTGATTCTTGACAAGCTGCCGGAAACCTTACCGAGGCTGCTCGAAGAATTGAAAAGTACGCAATCCGGCCGACGAAGCGTCGTTGCACAATGGCTTGGACGGTTACGAAATTCCGAAACGATCAAGCCGCTCCAGGATACCTTAAAAAAAGAAAAGATCGATGCCACCCGGGTGGAAATCATGAAAGCCCTCGATTTACTCGGTATTTCACTGAATGATCTGCTCAATCGGAAACAGTTACTCAACGAGGCCGATAAAACTTTGAAGAAAGGCATCCCGAAATCACTCCAGTGGTTTCCGTTCGATAAAATGCCTCCCATACACTGGAACGACGGTACGGTGGTCGATCCAAAAATCTTGCAGCACTGGCTCGTTCAGGCGACGAAGATGAAAATGCCGGAACCGAATCCGCTTGTGGTGCTGTACGGTCGGCATATGAATCGTCCGGAATGTAATGCTGTGGCCCGATTCGTGCTGGAATCGTGGATCGCCGAAGATATGCGTCCGGCAACGGAGGAAGATTGCATGGAGTGGATGAAACGAGATATTTCGGCAAGTTATTTGTCGACAATGACGCCGCAACAATGTCAATATTATATCGATTCAAAGCTCGGCCAACATCTTGCAACGGCCAACGATTCCAAGGGAATTTTGGGACTTGTCGCGGCCTGGGGAGATGAAACGCTTCCAGCAGTGATGGAAAAATACGTTCGCGACTGGTATGGAAATCGGGTCCACCAGTCGCGGGCTCTTGTCATGGCATTGGGTGGCATGGAAAATATGGTGGCAATCCAAGCTTTGCTTTCGATTTCCCGGAAGATGAAGACCAAGAGCATTCGGGAGGAAGCGGAAAAAGCGATCCAGAATATCGCCGAGCGGAACGACTGGACGCTCGACCAACTCGCCGACCGGACCGCTCCGACCGCCGGGCTCGACGAACGTGGCGAAATCGTGTTCGATCTTGGCGCACGAAAATTGACGGGCCGCTGGGAAACGGAACCGAAACTCTCCCTGTACGACGAATCCGGCAAGTCGCTCAAAACGTTTCCGGGACAACTCAAGTCGGACGACGAATCGCTTTACTCCGAAGCGAAAAAGAGTTTTCAAGCCGCGAACAAATTGCTCAAAACGACCGTCGCGCAGCAGACGGAACGGCTCTACGAAGCGATGTGCTCCGGCCGGACCTGGACTTTCGACGAATGGTCGATGTATATTCTGCGACATCCGATTCTCGGACAGCTTGCCTGCGGACTCGTTTGGGGCGTTTTCGATATGGACGGCGAAATACCGTCCGTAATTTTCAGGCCATTGGAAGACGGCACGCTGACCGATGTGGACGACAATCCGGTTGAACTTGTCGAAACCGACCGGATTCGAATTGTGCATTCTCTGAACCTGTCACCGGAACAGATCAAAACATGGACGGAACATCTCGGCGATTACGACGTGAAGCCGTTTTTTCCGCAGTTCGGTCAAAAGCCGTACCGTTTGCCGGATGAGAAACGGCGTGAAACGAAAATCGCCGATTTTTACGGCGCAAAAGTGATGGCGTTCAACCTTCGTTCCGTGGCGACGAAGCTCGGATTCGTTCGAGGCGAAACCGGCGATGGCGGATGGTTTCACGAATACGTCAAGCCGATGCAAGGTCTTGAACTCAACGTCGTCCTCGAATTCAGCGGCAACGGTCTGCCGGAAGAAAACAACGAAGTCGAACTGTACGATCTTGTTTTCCGAACGAAACAGGGCCGCGAACTACCGCTCGAAAAGGTTCCGCCGATCCTGCTGAGCGAAATGGTTCGGAGCCTGGAAACGATTGCCGCAACGCCGAACAAAACGAAATAATGGACGAGAACGACGAAATCGCGTTGGCCCGTTGGCGGCTGGTACTCGGAAAATTTTCCGATCCCAAGCTCGGCCAATGCATGGGGCGGGGTTCGAGTTACGCCAAGATGGATCGACTTCTCGACTTTCTGTACGGTCGGGAATATCGGGGACGCGGCGTCCGGGACGAGACGGACGGCAAAACAGGCGGCGACGGGGACAGCATCCTCGCCGTGCCCGATTGGCTGCGCGGAGTTCGAGAGCTTTTTCCTCAGGACACCTGCGAGGTGTTACAGAAACACGCTCTCGACAAATACGGCATGACGGAACTCGTCACCGATCCGGAAATTCTCGGAAAACTGGAACCGAGCTACGAACTCCTCAAGGCCGTGCTCGCCTTTCGCGGCATGATGAACGACGAGGTGCTCGAAATGGCACAGAAAATCATCCGGCAAGTCGTCGAAGACCTGAAACGAAAACTCGCCAAGGAGGTCCGGCAGGTTCTCTGGGGACGACTCAATCGCTTGAAACGATCCCGGTTGAAAGTGTTCAAAAATATCGATTGGAAACGGACGATCCGATCGAATCTCAAGAATTACGATACCGAACGAAAAACGCTTGTCCTGGAATCGCTGCATTTCTTTTCCCGCGTCGACCGGCATACACCGTGGAATATCATCATGGCGGTCGATTGCAGCGGCTCGATGACCGACTCCGTGATTCACAGTGCCGTCATGGCGGGGATTTTCAAGGGGTTGCCGTCGCTCTCGGTCAACCTGGTTGCTTTCGACACGAATATCGTCGATTTGAGCGACGTCGCCGACGATCCGGCGGAAGTCCTGATGTCGGTCCAACTCGGCGGCGGCACGGACATCCACCGTGCTTTGGCATACTGCGAAACGCTGGTCAAGACGCCGCACAAGACGATTTTCATATTCGTCACAGATTTTTGCGAAGGCGGTTCGCCCGACGGAATGATCGCCGCGATCAAACGGCTTCGTGAAGCGGGCGTCCGGGTTCTCGGATTGGCGGCGCTCGACCAAAATGCGCAACCGATTTACGACAAAGACACGGCTCAACGCTGCGTGGACGCCGGAGCCGAAGTCGCCGCCCTCACGCCGCAACGGCTCGCGGAGTGGATCGGGCGGGTGCTGTCTTGAACGATAGCCCGACGCGCTGCGCGGCTAAAACGCAAGCGGAACACGTCGGTTTTCGATTAAAGGTACTTTTTCGATTTGGCAAATTCGGCCCAGAGACCGCCTTCTTTTTTGGCCCGGTCGCGGACGACGACGTCGAAATATTGTTTCAACTTTTTGAGGTCGTCCGGATTGTCCTTGAGCACCGCCGTGGAGAGATGCCGACCGAGATGCTCCGGCGTGATACTTCCCGTACCGTAATAATAAGCGTCGAGTCCCGCCGCCATGGCGATCGACACGGCTTCGGCCGTCGACATCACACTCCCCGGTTTTTCGACCTTGACGCCGTCGGCCGTGATTCCTTCCCGGAGATCCTGGAACGCCGTCACGAGAATTTCGATCACGTTGCGGTCGACCTTCGCCGGAGCCTGACTCTCTTCGAGAAGTCGGACGCACTGCGATGAAACCAGTTCGACTTCTTGCTTGAAATCGCGGATCGGGTGCACCGTTTCGAAGTTGAAACGGCGTTTCAAGGCGCTGGACATTTCGTGAACGCCCCGGTCCCGGATGTTCGCCGTTGCGATGACATTGAACCCCGGCTTGGCCAACAACGTTCGTTGTTCGTCCCGCAGCTCAGGAATCGACAAGACCTTGTCGGAAAGCACGCTGATCAGCACGTCCTGAATTTCCGGCGGACAGCGGGTGATTTCTTCGAACCGCACTAAAATACCCTGACTCATTCCGATGTGAAGCGGAGCGGGAACCAGCGCTTCCGGAGTCGGTCCCTTGGCCAACAGGAGGGCGTAATTCCAGGAATATTTGATCTGGTCCTCGGTCGTTCCGGCGCTTCCCTGGATCGTGTTGATCGACGTCCCGGAAATCGCGGCGGCGAGAAGCTCCGAAAGCATGGTCTTCGCCGTTCCCGGCTCACCGACCAGAAGCAGGCCCCGATTGCTTGCCAAGCCGACGATCGCCCGTTCGACCATCACGTCGTCGCCGTAGAATTTTCGTTCGATTTCCGGCTTCTTCGAGCCGCAGATGAACGTTCGTACCGCCTTGGGCGACAGTTTCCAACCGGGCGGCTTGGACTCCTTGTCGTTTTTCGCCAGAAGTTTCAGTTCCTCGGCATATTGAATTTCGACCGGAGGACGGAGAACCGTGTTCTGTTGTTTCGACATGGGAAAACTGCAATTCGGCTTTCGCCGGACAATAATCGTCAATAAAACGAGCCCGACGTGTCAGCGAGTGTTTTGAGTACATTCCCTTGCTGACGCAGCGGGCTCTGAAACTTGTAATTTTTGACGGAGTGTTTTTTATCAAATCGAATACATCCGGGGCTCTTTGAACCGGTTGCTTTGATACCGTTCATTATCCAAGCAATTATCGAAACAATCGTCCGAAGAACGAACCGTTGTTGGCGACCTCGAACATCGGTCGGCAGGGATTACAGGGTTTCGAGCAGGCGCCGCCACGGAAATAATAGACCATTCCGACGGAAATCTCCCATGTTTCCCGGCGCCAGCCGTTCACGTTATTTCCTTCTTTCGGACAAAGCATACTGAAAGCGCCGTTGACGGTCAGTCGGTCGCTCAACGGAAACTCGCCAAGTCCGCCGACGATGAGATCGCCGTAGTCGGTTGCTCCGATTCGAACTTCGGCGAGGCCACCGTTGCAAAAATGCTTGCGTCCAAACAGGAGGAAACAATTTTGTGCCATGTAATACGATTCGCCGCTGAACGGAGGAACGTCGCCGGCCTGCCAGGAAATCCAATCATTCCGTTCTTTCGTCGTTCCGAAAGCGCCTTGGAAACCGTATTCCAAATTGCTGAACGTCCGCAGGGCGGCTTCGACACGAATCTGTTGGAGCGTGATTTTGCCGTAAAAATCGTCGAAACACCAGTCGTACGCCGCTCCGACCTGGACCGTCTGGCAGAGATCCCGCTTGAAAACACCGGCCGTCACGAAATACTGGCTGCGGATCGATTTACGATAATCGAAATCATCGTTCATCGTGCTTCCGTACAGGTTGCTTTGGACGGCTCGCAATCCGAACTGCGCGGACACCGTACACTGCGGCGTCGCGGGACCGGACCAGTTGAATCCTTCCATTACCCCGAAATTCCCCTTTTCAGGACCGTCCAGTTCGCCGCGAAATCCGGTGACGCCGCCGAAGAACGTCAAATTGTCCAACATGCCGGTTCCGAACGGTTTGACGACCGGACAGGTCGAATAGCCGTAGTTCCATGCCGGAGAACAGTCCGTATAAACGCCTCCAAACTCTTGAACATTTTGAGAGGAAGATTCCGATTCGGGCCGCGGCGCCATGGTCGGCGGCGTTCCATTGACCGCGGCTCCCGTCGAATCGGCGACGAGAAATCGACGACGCGATCCCGGCAACACGATGTCTTCCTCGTAAATGATATCCCCTTCCTGGATCATCGCCTCGTTGTCCGCCTCGATCAAGGGCTTCGGCGTCGTCTTCTTGAGCGACTTCGGCTGGGCAACCGGCTTGGGAATTGACGAATCCACCTCGTCTTCAAGAAAATTCTGGGGAATGACGGTTCCTCGTGACGGCGCCGACGGCATGTCGAAACCGACCGTTCGACTGGAAGATTCCCGGGAAGCGGGCAGCCGTTTCGCCGCCGCTCGACGAGCCTCCTGAAACGAGATCGTGTTCGGCACATAATCTTCTTCCACCTCATCCATTCCGTTCATCGGCGGCGCGAGAACCGGAGCATGGTTTTCAGCGAATCCGCTCCGTTCGTACAGAAAGGCGGCGACGAACATCGCCCCCAAAAACAACAGGGGATGGGGTTTCTTCATTCCGATCAATGGCATTTTTCTCCTCCCTCAGCTCGAACACGTAAAATGTTCGAAAGACGGGGTCCGATAACGTTCTTTCCTGTTTTATCGGATGCTAAAAATCGATTCTTTAGGCATTGCCGGAACATTCGGAAAATTTTACCAGTTTTCGCAAAGAGAAAACTGGCAAGTTTTAACGTGCTGCGCTACTCAAAGGCAAGCGGAATGTCTTATTGGGGGGTTCCACTCACATTCATTTCGATGGCATAGAACCCTTTTCGGGCCGTGATGAAGAGCGTTTTACGGTCCTTTCCGCCGAAACAAAGATTCGCCGGCCGTTCCGGGGTCTTGATCCGTTCGAGTTCCTTGCCTTCCGGACTGTAGATGATCACGTCGGCTTCCGTCAGGTAGACGTTTCCCTTTTCGTCCATCGTCATGCCGTCGACCGCGAACGGAGCGAACAATTTCTGGTCGGCAAGCGTTCCGTCCCCGTTAATCGAGTATCGGTAGACTTTCGAGTCGCCGATGTCCGCGACGTACAGAATTTTTCCGTCCGGCGTTCCAAGAACTCCATTGGGCTTCACGATGCCGCCGTCGACCACGCGGATCGTCTTGCTGCGGTCCGGCAGAATATAATACACGAACTCGCCGCCCTGAATCACATGATAATCCTTGCCGTACACCGGGTCGGTGAAATAAATACCGCCCTTCGGTTCAATCCAGAGATCGTTCGGCTTGTTGAAACTTCGGTCGCCGAATTTGTTCGCGACGACACTCCGCTTGCCGTCCGGCGTGTACGAGACGATGCTGCCCGTTCCGCCTTCACAGACGATGAGATTGTCGTTCCTGTCGACGTACATTCCGTTGGCGTGAGCCGATTCGTCGATAAAGACGGAGCACTTTTTCTCGGAAACCGACCAACGATGAATTTTGTTGTTCGGATCGTCAACGAAATAGACGTCGCCCTTCGAATTCACGGCGGGGCCTTCCGTGAAGCCGAAGTCTCCGGCAAGTTTCTCCACCGCGGCACCGGGGGCGATTAAGGATTGTTGAGCCGTCGCGGTCTGTGCAACGAGGACAAGACAAAGGACCAAAAGCAAAAGGTTCGTTCGTTTCATGGCGATGTGACAGAAAAAGTTGTGATTGGGGGCAAATAAAAGAGAGTGTAGCGTAAAAAGTTGATGTTTCGGCGATTTCGCCCCGAAGCGGCAAGTCCCAGAGCCCGACGCGTCAGCGAGAAAATGTGCTCCAAACACTCGCTGACGCTACGTGCTCTGTTTTATTGCCGGTTATTTTCCGGCGAAAGCCTCACGCTGTCGAAAACAGCTGATTTAGGCTGCCGCTCGAAAAAAATATACACAAGGTTTCATTCTGTTCGGAACACCAACAATCCGGGGGCTACGGCGGAGTATCGCCTACTACAGTGTTAACGAATTGATATTCGTCGAATAGCAGCCGGAAAGGAGGCGGTACTCCGCCGGATTGACGGCGAAAACCGTCATTACGGCGAGTACGCCTCCATTCCGGCTGTTATCACACCGCGAACATTATTTCCTTAGCTTTGTACTACACCCCCGGCTCTTGGGGCGTTTTCTCACAAGTTTCAATCCTTCTCGAGTAATTTTTCGAGTTTCTCGACCTCCTCACGGACGGCGGGATCCCGTGAAAAGGGATTTGTCGAGCTTTTATATTTTTGCAGCGTTTCGAAGCTTTTCGGTCGCGTCGCCGGGGAATGGTTGTCGATCACCGCTCGGATTTCGGCGACGGCGGCATCGACTTCCCGGAGCTTGGACGCTTGCGTGACGAGGACGCCGATCATCGCGAAAACAAAGAGGGCGACGATTAGTCCGCCGTAGACCAGGAATTTTTGTTGCGAGGCGGCGGCTGTCCGGGCAGCGGCGATTTGATCGTTGATCCGTTCTTCGAGTTCTTCCGGGATAATTGCGTCGCAGTCTTCGGCGACGATTACGACTTCATCGCGGATTCGGAGCAGCTCGTTCAATTTCTGCGTTTTTTCCAAAGCGTCTTCCAATCGTCGAAGCTCTTCACGGAAGCGGCGGTCTTTTTGCCTGGCGGTATCGTCTTGCGACAACCATTGAAAAACGGGGCGGACCTGCTGCTGCAGTTCCGAAGGAACCGATGTCCGAAGTTGCGACTGGAGCGAATTCCAGGACTCCCGCAGCGGCAGGGCGCGGTCGAGACTTCGTTCTTTGTACGCCGAAAGAAGTTGTTCCGCCAAGGCTCGGAGCGAAGAAATCGTTGCCGAGGACTTCAATGAATAAAGCTCTCGTCGAACCCTATTTAAAAGTTCTTCTGGCTTGTCGATCCGCCAATCCGGTGAGGAGAGTTCCGTTTCGAGCAACGTCAATTTCGAGAGATCTGGCGGTCCGGTCGCGGCGTCGACGTCGTTTTTCAGTTCGAGGAGCCGTTCCCGTTCGTAGGTTTCAATGTCGGCGATCCAAGCGGGATTCAACGGATCCTGTTTCGCGATTTCCCGGAGCGTGGCGAGTCGCAATGACAGCGGAGCCAGAGCGAGGGCGAGGAACCGATGTTTGCGGAGTAGGGGTTCCAGCGGCGCCGTCTGCGTGACGGCGTCGTTGAGTTCCTTGGCGATTTCCCGATGAAACGCAGTCGCCGGAGGCAACTCGAAGGCGGAAAGGACGTCTTCCCAAAGTTGACGCTCCGGAAAGTCGAGAACGGCGAAGGCGTCGAAGAGATTCGGTTCGGTTTCCGCCAATCGGATGGCTTCGCCGGTATTTCCCTTCCGCAGATATCCGGCCGCCTGTCGCAGACGGTTGTTGATCTCGCCGACGGCGTCATTGTAGTTTTGACCGATCGTTCGGAGCGTTTCGCGGTGTTCCGGATAGATGGACTGCGTGTTTTCCAACACGGTCCGAATATCGTCGATCACGCTCCAGTAGTCGTTCATGGGGAAGACGCGCTGCGCGGCTAAAACGCAATCGCCGTGTTGACCGGGTTCAATGTTGATCCGCTTTTCTCTGAATGTATCCGTAATGGGCGGTTTTTTCAACTCCCCGACGAAAATTTCACGGAGCCTCCGTCGCGCTGCCGCATTCCAAGTATCTACTTGTACTGTGCAAGTTCTCGGCGTTGTTTGTGAATGCAACCTTGATTCTGCCGCAAGACTGGAGGCTGGAGACCGGAGGGAACGGTTGGAAACCGGGAACTCCAGTCTCCGGCCTACAGTCTCCAGCCTTGTTCAGTG
>JAVBQW010000045.1:0-8904 GCA_031548665.1 Thermoguttaceae bacterium | reverse complement strand
TTTTCCGTGTCTTCCGTGGCAAAATATTGATAAAATATGCTTTGGCGTTGTACTGCTCGGGATAGTACGAAATTTTCTCGCTTGGCCCTTCCAGTCAATCTCTTGTATGATACAATCGTTTCAAACAAACAAGGTCAAACGAAATACACTGCGAGAGCATGGATACCGCCAAGCAACGAATCATCGAGGTCGCCGGTCCGATTTTCGCCCAAAAGGGATTTAATTCGACGACGGTTCGAGAAATTTGTTCCGCAGCGAAGGTCAATCACGCGGCGATCAATTATTATTTCGGCAACAAGGAAAATCTCTACAAGGAAATCGTTGCCTCGATCGTCACGTCCATGACGCCTTGGAATCAGGAAACGGAACTCTCTCCTCCTGTTGAAGGTATTTCGTTTGAAGAGCGGTTGCGCGCGTTGATCTTTCAGAGGGCGTCCGGAGTTTTCGCTTGCGAGTTGAGTCAATGGAAGATCCAGCTCATGTTGCGGGAAATCCACGATCCGACGCCGATTTGCGGTCGGCGGTTGCTGGCAAGCGTCGCCGAAGACTACCAGAAATTCTATCGCTTTCTCGATGAATACTTCACGCCGGAAACGTCGGATGATCTACGCTGGAAGTTTATCTTTTTGATGTTGGGTACGCTGGTTCATTACAAAGCTTCCGACTGGCTCGTCCGGGAATTGGTTCCGGAATCGTTGCGTCAGGAACATTTTCAGGCCGAACACATCGCGTCGTTCATCGTCGACGCCTTTCTGGCGGCTTCGAAGGATTGTCGAAGGACCGAAACCACAGGCAAGACCGGGACCACAGGTCCCGGCTCTTGATGCGTGTCTCCTGATTCTATTCCCTGATTTGTCCGTCGCCGTAGACGACATATTTATACGTCGTCAACTCTTTGATGCCGCAGGGACCGCGCGCGTGGAATTTGTCGGTGCTGATTCCGATTTCGGCGCCGAGACCGAATTGTCCGCCGTCGTTGAATCGGGTGCTGGCGTTGACAATCACGGCCGAACTGTCGATCCGCGTCGTGAATTCCCGGGCCGAATTCAGGTCCTTCGTAATGATCGCTTCCGTATGTCCGTCACTGAAACGGTTGATGTGCTCGATTGCTTCGTCCAGCGAGCCAACGACTTTGATCGAGAGGATCGGTCCGTGAAACTCCGCTTTGAAATCGGCGTCGGTTGCTCGCTTGGCTTCGGGAATCAGCGAACAGGTTTTCGGACAACCTCGTAATTCGATTCCCTTTGCACGCAGAGCACTGGCTAAACGGGGGAGAATCGTCGTGCTGACGGCGTCGTGAACGACTAGCGATTCCGCCGCGTTGCAGACGCCCATTCGCTGGCATTTCGCGTTGATCAGGACTTTTTCGGCGACATCCGGATCGGCGTATTGGTCGACGTAAACATGGCAGTTGCCGGCGAAATGTTTGATGACCGGCATCCGGGCTTCCTCGGCAACCCGGCGGATCAAACCTTCGCCGCCCCGGGGAATCGTTACGGTAACATATTCCGGCATCCGGAGGAATTCGCCGACGGCTTCACGGTCCGTCGTCTGGACGAGCTGGACGGCGTCTTCCGGTAGACCGACGTTTTTTGCGGCTTGCTTCAGGATTTCACCGAACGCCCGATTCGAATGGATTGCTTCCTTGCCGCCCCGCAAGATCACGGCGTTTCCGCTCTTGATGCAGATCGCGGCGGCGTCCGGTGTGACGTTCGGTCTCGACTCGTAGATAAAGAAGACGACGCCCAGTGGAACACGAACTTTTTGGACTTCGATTCCATTCGGTCGGATCGTCGACTCCATAATGCTTCCGATCGGATCGGGAAACATCGCGATTTCGTCCAAAGCGACGACGATTTCGCCGAGCCGCTTCGGATTGAGCAGTAGACGGTCGATTTCCGCGTCGGTCAGTCCGAACCCCGGAGCTGCCGCAATATCTTTTTGATTTTCGGAGAGCAGGAACTCTGTCCGTTCCGTGATCAGTTTCGCGGTTTCCTTGAGCCAACGGTTTTTCAGCTCGCCGCCGACGCTCATCATTCGAGCGGCAGCCGCCTTGGCGCGTTTGGCGACATCGAGACAGTAATCGTGAATGTTTTCCATGAAACAAGAGGGAAAAACCCAAAGAAGTTGATCGAAAATCTTTTGTACACGGATTATACCACTGAAACGTCTCGAAAAAAAGGTGAATTGCCGATTGATCCGACAAGCAAATTTCGGTACCGGGGGCTTGGAGAAGACGGAAAAGGGGCTAAAATCGAGGTTTCTTTCTATATTATCAAGGAACAGAACGATGTCGGACGACCAAAAAACCAAAGAAGAAGTCATCGAACTCACCGGAACCGTGATCGAAGAGGTTCGCGGAGCGTTCCGAGTCAAACTCGACGACATGGACCATATCGTCCTGTGTCGTTTGGCGGGCAAAATGCGGAAGTTTCGAATCCGTGTCGTTCCCGGCGACCGAGTCAACGTCGAAGTCAGTCCGTACGACATGAGCCGAGGACGAATCACGTTCCGCGAACGGTAAGAATTCTCTTGACGCGTTGCCCCAAAGTTCCGGCAAATTACCAACCATTGGGGCTCTTCGGACGAAGACGATCGGAAGCAACGACGTCTCTCTTTTTCGTCTTTCCGCCAAAACAACAACCGGTTGCTTCGAAACCGCTAACACTACAGCGCAAAGAGTTTTTCATTTCGGAGAACACGAAAAGACGAAAAACACGAACAATTCGACGAGGAAAAATATTGGTTCCATCGCATGAAAAAAAGTTCGTTTTCAACTTTTCGTGTCGTTCGTCTTTTCGTGTGTTTCGTGTTCCTTCCGGAGAAAGTCCATTGCGCTGTCGTACTAAAGGGCCTCACCAAAATAACTCGTACAATCGTACAATATCGACTGTCGTTCCAACCCCCAAATTCCGGCGGAGTACCGTCTCCACTTGGGGCTCTTTGAACAGGTTGTTTTTCCGCGGTTCCTAAGACAACGTCACCGAACAAGGGGAAATCCGGAAGTCGAGAGATCCGCTTCGTTTTTTCTCCGCTCGAAATCAGCGATTGTATTCTTTCGTTGTTTCGGATAAAATATGCTCTTTGTCAGCCCTCGCTCGGTTTCCCTGAAAAAGGAGATTCCTCAATGAATGTTCGTGTCTTTGTTGCGATTGTTTTTTCGTTCGTCCTCTGGAGCGTCGCCTCCGCCCAGACTGAGTTGTTGCACAAAACGTGGAGCGGCGACAAATTTTTCGAAATGGGCGATGAAGTCGTCAGAAATCACGACTTGAACCTGCTGACTTTTCCCGGAGCAAAGCTCGTCAAAGCGGACGGTGTCGGCGGCCCCCAGCAGTTGACCGACGGCGAGGTTGGTTCGTTCGGCGGAGACGGTCGCGTCAACATCAACGGTAATCCGTCGACGATCATTTACTATCTTGGCAAGCCGCGTTCGATCAAGGAGATCGACCTGTTTTCCGGCAACATCGACAGCCGGGCAAACCAAGATTTCGAAATCCGCTTGGCGAACAACGAGCAGAATCCCGGCAAGCAGCCCGGTTTCCCAAAGGAACCGACGTTTACGTCCGGCGACAAGATCATCGGAGCGGATCGCGGCGGCTTCCTGACGAAGATCGCGGACGCTTCCGGCAAACCGATTTCCGGCGACAAACAATACGATTGGGTCGAGTTCAAGATTTGGCGCTCCTATCCGAGCAAGGTCGGCGACGACGCCAAGGCGAAAAGTCCGGCGAAGGATTGGGCCTCCTACATCGAACTGCAGGTCGTCGGCGACGAAAACGACAAAACACTGTTCAGCTCGGAAGCCGAAAAGAACGCTTGGCTCGTTCAACGCGCGGCGGCAAAGTTCAATAAGACGCTGATCGAACGGGTCGGTGAAGACGTCGCCGCCGCCGTCAAGAATCCGGAACCGCTCAAACGGGCGATCGACGATCTCGCGAAAAAATATCCCGAACAGTACAAGGGTAAGGAATATCTTGAACGTTACGAAGCGTCGATCAAGGAATTGTCCAATATTCCGAAAGAGAATCCGGAAGAGTATTTCGCTGCAGCTAAACGGTTCGGTGAATTACGGAAGGAAGCTCTTTTAGCAAATCCTTTGATGAAATTCGAAAAGCTCCTGTTCCGTCGAGCGCAGAACTCCGGCCTGACCGCAAACTGGATTTCCAACGCCGCCCGGGGTAAGGGCGGGTACGGAAACGCCCTCGCCGTCGTTAATCCGCGGGACGCCGCCGGGGAAGCCAGGACGATCATCGAGAATCCGAACAATTCGTTCGTCGGCGACATCAACCTCCATTGGGACGCCGAGAAAATTCTCGTTACGGCGCTGTCCGAGGAAAAAACCTGGCAGGTCTTCGAACTGAACGTCGACGGCACGGGACTGAAACAGGTCACGCCGTCCATGGGCAAGGACGTCGACAACGTCGAAGGCTGTTACGTTCCGGACGGTTCGACGCTGTTCATCTCAACGGCCTCCATGATGGGCGTTCCGTGTATTGACGGCAGCAGCCAGGTCGGCAACATCTACCGACTCGAAGCCGACGGCAAGACGATCCGCCAGTTGACCTTCGAACAGGATCAGGATTGGTGTCCGATCCTGCTCCCGAACGGCCGGGTGATGTATCTCCGTTGGGAATACACCGACACGGCTCATTATTTCACCCGGATCCTGTTCCATATGAATCCGGACGGCACGAATCAGGTCGAATATTACGGCAGCAACTCGTTTTGGCCGAACAGCCTGTTTTACGCCAAGCCGTTTCCCGGCAGTTCGACGAAGTTCGTCGGCGTCGTGACCGGACATCACGGCGTCGCCCGGATCGGCGAACTCTATACCTTCGACATCCAGAAGGGCCGAAAGGAAGCGACGGGCGTCATTCAACAGATTCCCGGTTACGGAAAAACCGTCGAACCGATCATCAAGGACCAGCTCGTCGACGATTCCTGGCCGAAATTCCTGTTTCCGTATCCGCTGGACGACAATTATTTCCTCGTCTCGGCCCAGTTGACGCAGGGGTCGCCGTGGTGTTTGTATTTGGTCGATACGTTCGACAACATGCTGAAAATCCGCGAGGAAAAAGGTTTCGGCCTCTACGAACCGACGCCGCTCGTCAAGAAACCGAAACCGGCGGTCCGACCGAACGCCGTCGATCCGGAATCGAAGGAATCGAACGTCTTTCTGACCGACGCTTACATCGGCGAGGGGCTCAAGGACGTTCCGAAGGGAACTGTCAAAAAATTCCGGGTCTTTTCGTACAGTTTCGGATACCGGGGAATCGGCGGACACGATTATCTCGGCATGGAAAGTTGCTGGGACGCCCGACGCATGCTCGGCGAAGTTCCGGTTTACGAAGACGGCAGCGCGTCGTTCTCGATTCCGCCGAACACGCCGCTCGCCATCCAGCCGCTGGACGATCAGGGCCGCGCCCTCCAGATCATGCGAACCTGGTTCGTCGGAATGCCCGGTGAGAACAATTCCTGTACCGGCTGCCATGAATCGCAGAATACCGTAACGCCGAGCAAGCGAACCGTCGCCATGGGTAAGGCGCCGACGCCGATCGAACCGTTCCTCGGCTCGGAACGACCGTTTTCGTTCGTTTACGAAGTCCAGCCGGTGCTCGACAAATATTGTGTCGGTTGTCACGACGGCAGCGAAACGAACAAGGATCGGCCGAATTTCGCCGACAAGACGCCGGGACATCGAGGATTTTCGAAATCCTATCACGCCCTACATCGCTATGTCCGGCGGCCCGGTCCGGAAAGCGATACCTATATGTTCAAGCCGCTCGAATACCATGCCTCGACCAGCGAGTTGTTCCAGCGGCTCGAAAAGGGACATCACGGCGTCAAAGTCGACGCCGATTCGATGCGAAAACTGTACGCTTGGGCCGACTTGAACGTCCCCTATTTCGGAACCTGGGTCGAAGTCGCCGAGATTCATCGGAAGAAGAATCCCGAAAGCGTAACGAACGTTTCTTCGCGATATAACGAACTGAAATCGCTGTATGCTGGAATCGACATGGATCCCGAAAAGGAGCCGTATTCGATGATCAAACTGCCGGAAAACATCGAGTTCGTGAAACCGGCGGAAGTCCAGCTCGATTACGCCGCGCCGGCCGTTCCGAATTGGCCCTTCGACGCCGCGAAAGCCAAGGCGATGCAAACGAAACCGAACCGACAGGTCAAGGTCGACGACTTATCGTTCGACATGGCGTGGATTCCATCCGGAACATTCGTAATGGGCGACGACGGCGGCGACTCCGACGAATTGCCTCGTTGCGCTGCGGATATTAAGAAAACATTCTGGATCGCGACCACGGAAACGACGAACGAACTGTACGCGAAGTTCGATCCGTCGCATGACAGTCGATTCATCGACCAATGGTGTAAGGACCACACACTGCCCGGTTATCCGGCCAACAAGCCGAAGCAGCCGGTGATCCGTGTCAGTTGGAACAACGCCGTCGCGTTCTGCCAATGGTTGAGCGAGAAGACCGGCAAGAAATTCCGGCTGCCGACCGAAGCGGAATGGGAATGGTCCTGCCGGGCCGGAACCGCGACGCCGATGTGGTACGGCGACGTGAAAACGGATTTCGGCAAGTTCGAAAACATGGCCGACATGAGTACGAAATTGTTCGTCGTTCGCGGCGTGAATCCGCAGCCGATCGCGAATCCTCCGGACGTCGAGGCGTTCGTTCCGAGAGCGGAAGGCGTCGACGACGGCAATATGATCGCGCAGGACGTCGGCGGTTATCAAGCGAATCCGTGGGGGCTGCACGACATGCACGGCAGCGTCGCGGAATGGACGGCGTCGGATTATAAGCCGTATCCGTACAAGGACGCGCAGCTTGATCCGAAGTCGCGCAAAGTCGTTCGCGGCGGTTCCTGGTACGATCGCCCGCAACGAGCTCGCAGCGGCATGCGTCGGGCCTACGAACCTTGGCAGTTTGTCTACGACGTCGGCTTCCGCGTCGTCTGCGAAGAGTAATTGAAGAAAAAATTTCCGTCATCCCCGCGCAGGCGGGGACCTAGACGAAAAATATTGTCGATCGTTTGCATCCGCAAATATCGTGTATACCGTAGTACGGTAACGCGGCTGCCTTCGGCCCCATCGACACCGCCTTCCGTTGGTCGGCTCATCATTCGGCAGTATTTGACTTTACAAAAAAGCGAAACGGATCAACCTTTCCCCAAAATGTCCGCCGAATGCCGTTTCGCAGTATACAAAAGCCCATTGAAATCAGTTCTCTAGGTCCCCGCCTGCGCGGGGATGACGAACTTTACCTTTTTTCGATATTTTTAGCCCTCAAGGAGTTTTATGAGCAAGCCCACACGTCGTGATTTCCTGAAACGATCGGCCCTGACCGCTTCGGTGGTCGGAGCAACTCCCTATTTTTTGTCGAGCGCTCAACCGGTCTTGGCCGAAGCGCCGAGCGACCGTCTTCGGATGGGCTGTATCGGCGTCGGCGACATGGGACGCGGCGACGCCAGCGGCTTTAACGGCTTGGTCGATATCGTCGCGGCCTGCGACGTCGACTCGTTGCACCTCGACATGACGCAGGAACACCCGAACATCGGTAAGAAGGATTCGGACGGCAAAAAGCTGCCGCTCGATCTGTACAAGGATTACCGCAAAATTCTCGAACGAAAAGACATTGATGTCGTGTCGATCGTTACGGTGGATCACTGGCACGTCAAAATCGCGATCGAGGCCTTGCAGGCCGGCAAGCACGTTTTTTGCCAGAAACCGCTCACGCTGACCGTCGAAGAAGGCGTCTTGGTCCGAGAAGCATGCAAGAAATACGGCAAAGTGTTCCAGGTCGGCACGCAGCAACGGAGCCAGCGGGATCAATTCTTGATCGCTCTTCTTATGGTTCAGAAGGGAATTCTCGGCGACATTCAAAAGATGACCTGCGACATCGGATCCAGTCCGACTTGTGCACCGATTCCGAAGGCCGAGGTTCCGTCGCATCTCGATTTCGACATGTGGTTGGGACAGTGTCCGAAGGTTGAGTATATTGCGACGACGGAGAAAGCTCGGGACGGCAAGGCGGATTGGCCGAAGAACAGCCGAACGCATTACGAATTTCGTTGGTTCTACGAATACGGCGGCGGCAAGTTCACCGATTGGGGCGCCCATCACGTCGACATTGCGATGTGGGCGCTCGGCGAGAACGGTCCCGGCAAGGGCCCGATCAGTTTCAATCCGATTCTCGCGGAGCATCCGGTTCCGTTCAAGGACGGATATCCGACGATCGACAACCAATACAACGCATCGAACAAGTTCCACATCGAATGCAAGTTCGGCAGCGGCGTCGTGATGGACGTCGTCAGCCAAAGTCCGGACGGCAACGGCATCCTGATCGAAGGAAGCAAGGGCAAGATTCACGTCAACCGCAGCCGAATCAAAGGCAAGCCGTACGAAGAAATCGGCGGTCAATTGACGGAAGACGGTCGCGCCGTTTCCTACGACAAACTTCCCGAACTGCAAAAAGTTTTTCCGGCGGAAGATTTTGAAAAGCTTTACAACGGCCGAAAGTTCGAGGGACACAAACAGAACTTTATTTCGTGCATCAAGGACGGCGGTCTGCCGGTCTCCGACGTTTACACCCACGTCCAGGCGATGAACGCCTGTCATCTCTGTGCGATTGCCGCCCGACTGGGCCGCGAAGTCGCTTGGGATCCGAAGACCGAAAAGACCGGCGACGCCCAATCACAAACCTTCCTCGCAAGGGAACAGCGAAAAGGGTACGAAATCAGCCGGAGTTAGGCTTTCGCCAGAAAGTTTCATACCAAAAACGGAGAGGTGAGAGGGTGAAAGAGTGAGAGGGTGGGAGAGATGTAACTGATTGATAAAACGTATCTTGCATTTTCCCTTTCACTCTCTCACCCTTTCACTCTTTCACT
>JAVBQW010000175.1:0-5911 GCA_031548665.1 Thermoguttaceae bacterium | reverse complement strand
CAGGATCGTCCTCCCAAGATTTCCTTCCGTGAACGATTTCAACGGAATGAGCAGAAATCGCTTTCACGCCGAAAAAAGACCGAACAAAAACGATTTTATTATGATCGAAAAACTTTTGTAATTATTTTTGCATTTTTTATCTTTGGGATCATTGCCTTTATCATCAAAAGGGAATTTGTTCCCGCCTGCTTACTTTCCGTTATTCTTTTGGCGGCTGCGGTGTTTTATCGGAATTATTACACTTCCAGTTTTCCCAAGGATAAAACCAAACACGGAAAAGACATCGCATGGTGGACGGTCAGAACGAAACAGGGACATACGTTCAAATACTCATTGTTACCAGACCGCAATGAAATCAATAATTATATCGCGTGCAAGGTCATTCTCTGTATCAACCGTCGAATTTGCTCAGCGGACGGTGGCGTTTCCGGATTATCCGCGATACCGATACCTTGACCGATTCCTTCGACCACGATCCCGATGAGCCCATCAATCAGGAACCCTCGCTGACCAACATGTCTCCCGAGTCGCCGGATTGCAATGATATCGTCGATCGCGCCGTCAAGATCACCGGTTCCGATACGGTAACGTGCCCGAACGGCCAGTCCTCGTGCATACGAACGCATTTGGTGGGATTCATCGAAAGTGATCGTCAAAAAAGTGATTTTTTTCCCATAACAGATGTAAACGATCGGGGCGGAAAAAACGGATTTCCTCGCCGCTTCGGCGACGACGCCCAACGCGGCATCATTTTCCTGGAGCCAATCGCGCATCATGGGCCATTCATCGCCTGTCCACGGCTTACCTACCGCATCTTCGATTTTCTTGATTTCTTCGTAAATGTTAATCGAGTCACCAAGGCGCTCGTTTACGTGTTTTTGAATGAAAAAATGAGGATCTTCAAAGGTGAGCATCGGCTTGATATTCGGATCAAGTCCGAGCTTTTCGTAGATCTGACGAGCCCGATTCTCCGTTTCGTTTTTCTCTTCCGGCGTGGAATCATCGATCGACCGAGGGGCAGGGCCGAGCTTCTCAACAATCAGTCGGTATCCGTTGGCATCGGTTTTCATCCCAGAGGGATAAAACCTGTCTTCGAACGCCTTGAAATAGTCGATCCACTTTCCATCGTCTGTCAGCGGCTCGGTAATGAAGGTCGTTTCCGGCGAGATCGTAATCCTGACTTCCTCCTCTGCCGCCGAAGCGGTCATTGCAAGGCAAACGGTGAGTAGCAAGGGGAGGAGAAGAAATGGGTTCGCCAGACGGTACGAAACCAAACGGCACTTGAGCGGATCCTTCATGATCTTGAAAAGTTCTTTCATGGAGCATTTTCCTTTTTGAAACAATGTGAATGGAAGCTGGATTGTGCATCGCTCGGAAGAGTAAATGTCACAAGCGAAGGACAGTACCATCATATTTTTTGTTGCTTTAACGGGGCTGTTCGAATGCGAGCGGGTCAACGACCCATTGAACGATGTGACACCGTCGAGATACTGCTCGCTAAAAGGCCGAGAAGCCTTGCCCAAAAAACGAACGTAAACAGGAAAGCAGCCGTGATGAGAGTAGCGGGAACAAACATGTCGGGCATACTCGTTTCGAATGAGCCGACGAAGATCGGTTCTTTGAACATCACCGATTGTCCGAAGATATTTTGCACAATCGGCATCTGGGAAAGTGCTTCATTAATGGTTCTATTCATTCTCATCGGAAGCATTTGTGTGCCCACAACGAGCGGAATCGAACCGCACAGAAAAATCGCCGCGGAGATCACGTAAAAAAAGAACCAATCCAGCGGCTTTTCGCGAAGCGTCTTGAATATTTGCGGCGAAATGTATTTGTCTTCCTGATCTTCGTGTTGGCTCATGTGCCCGAGATATAGCAACGGATAGAAAAAAAACAGACTGAACAAAACAGGAATGAAAAACAGAACAAATGCCCAAAAGATCGCGGAGTGCGCAAACATGATCAATAACGGAAAGCCAACGACCATCCCCGGTGTCGCGGCATAAAGCAAGATATTGAGCATTCGTCCCATGATGTCGCTCGCTTGCTCGAAATACTCCATGACAGGGTGCGTTTTTCGGTCGAAAAAATCTGGCATCACATTCATCGAATCGTCTTCGTTAGCCGTGCGTTCGAAGATCAACGTGCAGTGTAGAAACAACAAGCCAAACCAAATGATCGGCAAGACGATCAATCCGCCTTTCCCTCGACTGATGCCGGGAAAAGTCGGATAAAAGAGCGTCCAAAACGCCAATAAAAACGCTCCGATTCCCACGGCCAGCAGAAGAAGCAACGGCAACCAGAAATAAATATTGCAGCATGGCCGAAAAAATCGCGTCAACATGGATGCCTGGATTCAAAGTTGCGGGAAAATAAAAGGGACAAGGACAAATGTTGCTTCACTTGCGGGTTATATCTGTTTTCAAATCCAAAAGCAACAGCCGCTACCAGAATGCCAAAAAGTATTTCGCCGAGAATTTTTTTGACTGTGCCATGCAATGCCGTTCAGGGTTTTTCCCTTTGGAGCGAAGGCATTCGGAGGCCGTTTGCATCTGATCATAAAAAACGAAGCGACGAAAAGACCACCCTGATTGAGCCGGGACATGGAATGGCGTACAATCCTGAGTGTCTCACCGTTAGCGATCTTTACATTTGCCTTTTGCGATCTTAAAATCGATACGGCGTTTCACAAAATAGTCACCGAAGGTCAATTGAATTCGAAAAATCGGATATGAATTGGACGACTGATCAAATCAAGGCGTTGGCACCGGATTCCGCTTCTTTTTCCGCAGGACAAAGTCTCGGTAAACCGGGACCGTGGAAAAACGTCGGACGATCCGAACTCGCTCTTTGGGGAGATTGCCAGGGAAGTGGAAAAAATCCCTACCAAATCCGCATCGACCAACGGGAATTCGCGTACCGATGTTCCTGTCCCAGTCGTAAACTTCCCTGTAAGC
This sequence comes from Thermoguttaceae bacterium, assembly GCA_031548665.1. GTDB lineage: Bacteria > Planctomycetota > Planctomycetia > Pirellulales > Thermoguttaceae > WRKP01. The sequence goes on along the minus strand of JAVBQW010000175.1, from coordinate 2,954 downwards.
ATATCATCGGTCTTCTTTTGCTTGCGGCGAACCAACCGGAGATGGTGCCCGAAACGACGCCGCCCGATTGGATCGCCCAATGGCTCGCCGAAAGAGACGGAAGAGCTCAAAAGAAACAGGAAAAAACCGAAGAAGCCGCTTCAAAACCGGTTGATGAAAAAGCTCAAGCGAAACGAGCCGCCGACCGACAAAATCGCGTGGACGCAGGAATCGAACAGTGCGAGCATTGGCTTTCCGATCTTGTTCGAATCGGGATCGCCGACCTCGACCGTAAACCGCTTTCCTTTTGGGACGACCAATCGAAACGGCTCGTTGACGCCCAAGCTCCCGGTCTTGCTTCGAGAATTCAACAGATCGCCGAGATGGTCGGTTCGGGACAAAACTGGCCCGAGCGAGTTCTCGGCGAATTGGGACGGCTCGCTTTGCTTTTGGAGGCGTTTCACAGAATCGAAACATTGGACCGCGATTTACAAGAGGAAATCCGTCAGCAGATCGGATGGACGGTCGATCAAAAATCGCTCTCCGAAAGCGGCGAAAAAGTTCAGGACCGTTGGATTTTACTCGGCCAATCGTTCGATCTGGCGTCAAAAATCCAAACGCAGCGGAATTGGTATTACGGAACTGATTCCAAGCGTTTTCTCCTTTATCTCCAGTTCGCCGTTGGAAAGGCGGGGTTCGCCGAGATGCACATCCCCGGTTCGACAACCGAAGCCGAAGCGGTGTTTTGGCCTGGCACTTCCCGACTTCGGGGAAAGTTTTTGGAGCGAAAAGCTGAAGCGAGAAGCGACCAACTTACGAATCTGAATGAAAACGCGACATCGATTCCCGGCTTTTTCAATCAGCAGGCGGAATTGTTGGCCCGACAACCTTGGACCGATCTTGTTCCGGCTCTGCTGAAAGACATCGTCGTTCGTCCTTCGCGGAACGAAAATGCGTGTTGGACGATTCAGGACGCCCAACATGTTTTGCCGCTCGCGGGAGCCGATCATTGGGCATTACTCTCGATTTCAGGCGGAAAGCCCGTTTCACTTTTCGGCCAATGGAACGGCGGGATATTGACGCCGCTTTCCGTTTGGACAGGCGATCTATTCCATTCATTTTAGCGATCATTGAAAGTTGTTATGAAAAAAGATGCTTCCTGTATGAATGATAAAGCATTACTTGAGCAATTGGAGTTCGATATTCTTCCAAAGATGCCAAGTGTGGAAAACGGATGGAGGTTGATTTTCGATACATGTGGGCAACAAGTGCTCGCCCAAGCGGCGACGAATTTGATCCATTTATCTCTCCGCCAGCAAGACAAAATCGAAAAGTTGGAAAGTGAAATCGCAGAACTGAAAAAGCAAATTCAAAAATAGATTCCGTCAAAACAAAAATGGACGCGAAATTACTCAAACAAGCGATGCTCGGAACCGACAAGGGACACCATGTCGATGTGGAACCGCATGGACGGATCGACACCATCGAATCGCTTGCCGATGGTGTCGCAGAAACATCGCCGCCTTGGAATCTCCTGCTCAAAGCGGGCTGCTATTCCGTCGCCGAGCGAGCCGGTTTTATGCCGGATACGGTCTCCGGGACGTATACACCGCCGATATTTACAGATAACCGACGCGATCTTTCCCCGAGGTTCGCGGAATGCTTAACCCGATTTTTGAAGGAATTTCCCGATACGCCGCAAGTTTCAATTCATCTTCTCAAGCAGGTTGATGAAGCGAAACTAAGACTTCCCGCCGGTTCGGTTCCCGAATTTTTAGTCGCTTTTTCGCAACGCCGAATGTTCAAGGAAAACGCACACGGAACGGTTCTTTCTTTGATCGGTGAACGGGGGCGTTGGCTTGCCGCTCAAAACACTGATTGGATCTGGGCTTCCAACCAACTGGTCGATGAAATACGTGACAATACCCAGAAACTCGATTCTCTTTGGACCGAAGGAACGTTTCGGGAACGGGAATCGGTCTTGAAAATCATCGCCGAAAACGACGCTTCGGAAGCGAAACGACGGGTTTGCGAAACGTGGAAGAATGAAAAAGCGGAACACCGGGAAGCGTTTTTGAACGTATTGTCAAAGCGATTTGACGATACGGATATTCCGTTTCTCGAAGAATCGCTAAAGGACCGGTCCGCCTCCATTCGGCAAACGGTCGCGACGTTGTTGGCTCAACTCCCGAATTCGGATTACGCCGGAAGAACCTTGGAGCGAGCCGAAACGATACTTGTGCGTGGAACGAAACCGAACACGCTATGCGTCAATCCTCCGACGGAATTCACCAAAACGATGAAAGCTGATGGTTTGGAAGAAAAACCGCCCCGTGGTGTCGGCGAAAAAGCATGGTGGATAAGTGAATCGCTCCGCCGTGTGCCGCTCACTCATTGGGAAAAGCGTTTTCAAATGAGTCCGAGCAAAATCCTTGCGGCGCTCTCCAACGACGACGATTACGCATCGGTTCTTCACGCGTGGACGTATACGGTCCAGTGGTTCCCCGAGCACGATCATTGGTTTGAACCGCTTTGGGATGCGTGGAATGCCGTCAAAAAAAGTACGGTTTGTCGCTCTTGTCCGGAACGATGTTTTGACGACGAACCCGAAGTGGAAACGACGCCCCCCAAATGGTCGATCCGCTTACTTGAAACCCTGCGCCAATGGTGGTTGTCCCGAATTCGGCGTCGTTCGTAAAAAGAGGAATTGAGGCAAATTTTTGCGAGTGGAGGTCGTTTTATTCCAGATTCGGCGAATTTTTCACTTCCCGAATAGTGTGTAAATTAGACGTATCTCTTGTCCTTTCAAGGAGTTAGGTGTGTTTTATGGAAAATTTGCGCCGCGCGCAGGAAAGTGTGTCTAAACGCGCGACTAGTTCCCGCCGCCCAGAGCGGTTTTTTTCGCCCCGTAGTACCTTCGCCTGACGCCCCTCTCCCGCGATTACGATACGATAAATGTCGATCATCCGATGTCG
>JAVBQW010000107.1:0-15728 GCA_031548665.1 Thermoguttaceae bacterium | reverse complement strand
GCCCTTTGCGCCGCGTTGAAGCACGTTTTTGACTCTGCCCCGCCCGTCACACCCGGTTCCGCCGGTGACACGTTACCTCGGTTGCCGCGTCGGCCCCCGCCGCGCGAGAACAGGGCACGCGCGTCGGGGGCCGACGCGGCTAACAAATTCACTGAAAATCCTTGACGATACGAATCTGTTTGATGTTTTTTCCACGCGGATCGAAGCAGCGGATCGTGATTTCGATCCCCTTCAACGGCGTCACGTACGGCGGCGGACACTCCCACTCGTCCCATTGGTCCGGAATGGTTCCGGCCAGCGGAGCAATTGATGCGGGAGGCGGAGACGGATTGGGAATGTGATTCGCTTCGCCGTCAACACCGGTTCCGACACGATTACATATAATGATTCCGTTTGAATCCTTTTCGAGCGCCGAATACGGTTTCGTTTCGTACTCCCGGGTCCACGTGTCGTAGACGCTCGGCATCGGCGGACGGTGCTGATTCGATGGCGTGGACAACCACGACGATCTGCCGGCGATCGTCGAGGCAAGCCCGCCCGGATTCGCCGTGACATTTGTCACGACGGTTTCGGTGCCGTCGGCGTACTTGCCCTTCGAACAGAAGCCGAAACGGTCACCCGGGGGACCGACCGTCAGACCTGCCGGATAAGACGGCGTATTGGTCCAGACATACCAGTAATTGACGGGGAGCATCGTATTGGTCGTCGGATCAAGCATCTGATCTTGACCCAAATCGACATATTGCGGCGGTGCCCAGTTAGCTGTTGAGGAGCTGGTCGCCCCTTGAAGCGGGATCCAGTACGGATTCCAGACTTTCACGTCGAACGAAATGACGTTCGTCATGACGATGTCTTCACCGGCACGATCCTGCCGGGGATTCGACGCTAACGTCACCACGGAGCCGGACGTCGCGTCCTGAACGCTCCAACCGTTGGGATTCTCCCAGAGGTCTCCGTAGGGGGCGGAGTAATTCAGAGGATTGTCGCGATAGACAAAACTGTTGTTGGTATTGGTAATTGCCGCTAATGGATAAGGATTTATCGCGGTCGGCCCAGTGTAGAACGCCTGAGTACTTGTCAGGGGATGTAAAGTTCTCATCAACGGCATTCCGGCGGCCCACGTTGTCGAGATGGTTCCGTTGGTCGCAAAACTGACACACTCTTCCATCGTCGGCATACGCAGATGGTACCACGGTCGAGTGTCGTCCGTTCGGTTTACTTCGCTTGCGTAGTAAATCGGATGCGGAAACGGATTGTAGTGCTGGTTTCCCGTTGCCGTCGAAAAAGTGCCCGTGCTCCATGCCGAATCGTATTCCGCTCCGTGTCCGTAGCGGTTTTCTCGTCGGGACAGGTCTCGCAACGTGTTGGCAACGACGACGGGAGCCGTTCCGAAAAGAACCGCATCCCCTCCCTGATCCCGCCGGACCCGTACGGAAACATCGTTTTCCCTGTAAAACCCTCCGGCGGTCGTGTTTGTATACTGTGGCGCATTGTTATCAAGAACGAGTAGTTGGCGCCGATAGAGCGTGTTGCCTCGTAAGAACCAGATGACTTCCGCCGTCAAGGATTCGGAAGATGTCCCATTGAACAAACCGCGAAACGGCGCCTCGGCGGGAGCCCGGGTCGTAAACATCAGGATGTCGTCGACGTCGCCGATGGTGTTGTCGTAATCGCCGTCGGCGTTCCGGAAGACCGCCGTACTCGCAACATGCGTCGTGCTGAGCGTCTGAGTCGCTGCCGCGCCGGTCGTATACGTGACGTTCTGCCCCTCGATGATCTCGAAGTATCCGTTATCGCCCGGCGGAGAAATTCCGTTGAGCTTCGACGGCTTGTTCGGGTCTTCCGTGAGGTTCGACAGGTCGCTGCGGAGCGTCATGGCGACCCAGTTCAGGTTGCGCGTCATGTTCAGCGTCGCCTGCGTGTCCGAAATCGACGAGCCGACGAACCGGAACAGCTCCATCACGCCGAGAAGCAGGAACAACGACAAGGTCACGGAAATCAGAATTTCGACGAGAGTGTAACCGGAACGAGACATGGGAGAGTGGGGCTAGGGGCTAGGGATTAGGGGTCAGGAAGGTGGTTGAGGGACTAGGGGCAGGAAATTGCTCGATTTGTGTTTCCTTGGCCCCTAATCCCTCGTCCCTAGCCCCTCCTCCATTTCACCCTGAAACGGCTGAAAAGTCAACCGGAATCTCCCCAATCGGGGGTATTTTGGTCGTTTTCGTCGTGAAGAAAGAATTTTCCTTCCGCTCGAGCCGCGACGCAGACCGTGACGGAACGCGCTCCGGCGTCGTGGAAAACTCCGGCGAGCTCGTTGCACGTCGCGCCGGTCGTCAAAATGTCGTCGACAAGCAGGACGTTTTTTCCCTCCAAGAGTCGACGTCGTTGAGGAGCGACGTCGAACGCCCCCAAAACGTTGTCGATCCGATCCCGGCGAGACAACGGATATTGCAGGTCCGTTCGCCGAATCCGACGCACGACATTGCGAAGATGCGGCCGTTGCAGTCGAAAGGACAATTCCTCCGCCAGTCGGTCCGGATTGTTGACGCCCCGCTCCCAACGCCGGAGCCGGTGCATCGGTACGGAAACGATCACGTCGACTTCCGAGGCTTCCAGCAGACTCCGTCGCCGCTGGACGAGCCACGCCGCGAGCGCCGTCGCCAGAAAACCGGAGCGGTCCGTTTTCATCCGCAGCACCGCCCGACGGAGATCGTGTTCGTACTCGCCCAGCGCGATCACCCGGCGAAACAGGAACGGCGTCGTCACGCAGCGTCGGCAGCCGTCGCTTCCGGTGAGCCGTTCGAACTTTCGACCGCCGCAACGTTCACAGAATTCGTCGTCCGGCGTCGTGATCGTCTCCCGACACGGCACGCAAAGCGCAATGCCGTCGTCGCCGTCAAGAAGCTTCCCACAGATCGCGCAGTGCGGCGGACAAACAAGATCAAGAAGCTGTCGGAACAGGCGGTAGGACCGCCAGCCAAACAGGAGCTCCCGCTCCGGCGCCGAAACCCGCGAGATGGTCGCAGTGCTCCCGATCTCGCTGGAGCGTGTCATGAAAAATTTCACAATCTTGAATGTCAGTGGAACAGAAATTGCTCTTGAACGCTGTAGGAAAAAATCTTATCCTGCTCCGATGAGCCGGAAAACCTTGACCGTCAATCTGTTTGCGTTGTTTTTCGCCCCGTTTTTCTGCGGCTGCGTTTCCGACGATCCGCGTTTCGGAATGCCGAACCTGTTGCATCCGGGACACATCGACGAACAACGGGCTCGCATGGAACGCTTCGATCCCTTTCCGCAGGTCGGCATGGGCCCGAACGTCGACGGTGGTCGCTTTCACGGCGCCGACGTTCCCAAACCGCCGGTCGAACATCTCAAGGATTATTACGATCGCGGATATTGATCGTCTTCCTCCCATTGAGCCGGTACTCCGGCGGAATGTCGCCTATTTTTTCGGCATCTCGGGCCGGATCGTCAAAATATATTCGGCGAGGTCGTCGAGATCTTCTTCGTTTCCGCACCACGGCGGCATTGAGTAGACCGGTTCGTTCAAGCGACGGATTCTGTCTTTGATCCGATCTTTCGGTTCGCCGACGAAGAGCGGACCGACGGCGGACATTCCGTGATCGGTCGCGTGGCAGTTGTTGCAGTGATACATGAAAATCATGCCGCCGCGTCGAACGTTGTCCGCCGGAATTTGTTGAAAATCATTTAGCCGGTACTCCGGCGTCCCCGTTTTCCCCGGCGTCTCCGACGCTTGAAGAAACCCGTTTTTCTGCCGCGTTTCGACCTCATCGGCGTAAATCTGGTTGCCGAGGACGACTTGATCGACGATCCACGGTTTGCGGACCGCTTCCCGAACGAACTCCGCCGAGGCGAGGGCCGTCAGACCGAGCACGAACAGGCAGGCGGCGAACCCGACGTTGACGGAGCGCGGATTCAGCATCGGTCCAAGCACGATAAAGAGCGTGAGCAGACCACAGAGTCCGAAAAAGATCGACAGGAGAACATTCAGGAGCACGGCTCGTTCCATGACGAGGAGAACGGACGGTTTCAGCATGGCGAACCAAAAAGCGACGCCGACCGCCATGGTGATCGCTCCGAAGAGAATCGGTCGAACCATTCGTTTGACAACCTTTTCGAGCAGCTCTCCGTTAGCCGCGTCGCCCTGCGACGCGCTTCGGAGCGTCCAAGCCGCATGGAGAAACACGTAAAGCGACGCCAACAGGATGGATCCGCCGGTTCGAACGATGGTCTGCGGCAGGAACTGGACGTTGAAGAACGCGGCCCAAAAACTGCCGGTCGTGCTCCAATCGGCAAAGATTCCGCGGCTGTCGAGCATGAACGCGGTGATTCCGGTGATCAGCACCAGACTGATCCAAGCGGCGACCGCGTAAATCCAGGCGATGACGATATGTGTTTTCGGCGGCAGCTTCGTCCAGTAATAATACATCGCGAAGGCGGAAACGATTTCGACGATAAAGAAGACCCATTCGATGGCCCAACCGAACACGAAGGTCCGGATGAGCGTTTCGGTGGCGAGCGGCGACGCGAGTCCGATGGTCCACCAAATGCCGACGCCGGTGATCGCTCCGAAGGCGACGGTCAACAGGACGAAGAATCGAGCGTGTTTGAACCAGTAATCGCGGTACGGCTTGTCTCCGCTTTGGAGGGCGAACTGATTTTCGAGGGCGATGAGAATTCCACCACCGACGGCGTAATGAGAAACGAGGACATGAATCACGGCGATTGCCGCGATCAGCATTGGCGCCGTCAGTCCGGGAACGAACCACCAGGGATAGTGCATTTTGAATTTCCTTATCTCTTTAAAGTGTTTTATTTCAATATGTCATAAATACACCATCAATTTGGTAGTATTTGTACTGTGCAAGTTCTCGGCGTTGTTTGTGAACGCAACCTTGATTCTGCCGCAAGACTGGAGGCTGGAGACCGGAGGGAACGGTTGGAAACCGGGAACTCCAGCCTCCGGCCTTGTTCAGTGTTCGATGCTTTGCAACTTGCACAGTACAATTAAGGGAACCTCTGAAAATTCCGAAAACGAGCTGCGACCTGTGGTTGCAGTCCTGAAAAATCAAGAGATGATTTCGGTCCCGGCGACGTTGGGATGGATTTCTCGAGGAGCCCAATAGTGATTATACATCACCAGAGGATCATTGCCTATCATCATAGCAACGGTACAAATGTCGAATTGCCCGTCAAGGATCAATTCGGACTCTCTCGACATCCGAAGGTTTTGCCAAAACTTTTCCCACTTGGAAACATCGGTCAAATTGATCCATTCTCTTTCTTTGAAGGTAGGTTTTTGCGGTTCCTTTTTACCTTCTAATTTTGCTTTCAGACAACGCTTTGCCCAATCCCCAACCCTTCTCTACTGCGAAGCGGCCTTCGACGGACATTTTGAGTAACGGTTTGTCCGTTTCGCCTTTTTTCGTAAATGGTCCATCAGGCAGAAGAAAGCCTTTACCGATACTTCGGCAAGGACAAGAAGGTGGATGCCATCACTCGAATTGATGCAGAGTCCTTCCGGTCATGGTTGGTGTCCAGTGGCCGACTGGATGGTAAGGGCGGGTTGAAGCCTACGACCGTCTGGAAACGGTTGCAACATGTGGTATCGTTCTTTGGTACGTTGGTCAAAGGTGATGAGATCGTAAAGAACCCCTTCGATGGTCTCACCATGTCCCCGGTCGTTGATGAGGATCGAAATGTGTATGTCGAGGAAGAGTTCATCTATCAAGTGATAGACGTACTACCTGACGCTGAGTGGAGATTGATTGCAACTCTGTGGCGGTTCGGTGGTCTGCGTGGATCATCGGAACCGCTCTTACTCAAGTGGCAGGATGTGCTATGGGATAAAAACAAGATCATCGTCTATGCGAAGAAAACGAAACGGTATGAAGGTAAGGCAACCCGGATTATTCCTATCTTCCCGGAATTGGTCGAACCGTTGCGGGATGCGTTTGAACAAGCCAAGGACGGGGCTGTATACGTTGTCGAGAAACACGCTCCGGCTTATCTGCGTGGAGTGGATCGAAGCAAGCTGGACAAGATCAAGGCCAATTTGGGAAGCGTCTTCGCCGGGTACGTCGAACGGGCTGGATTGGTTCCTTGGCCGAAAATCGTCAACAATCTCCGTGCGTCGATGGAAAATGACCTTTTGAATGGGAAGTACGGAAGTCTCTCGATTCAAGTCATTAGCGGCTGGCTTGGTCATAGCCCTCGGATCATGCTCCAGCACTATGGACGAATCCGTGAAAACGATTTCAAACAGGTTACACAATGTCAGGTTACACGTCAAGAAACAGGCCCAAACCGCCCCCAAAATGAGCGTAATCTTTTTGACGGTAAGAAATCGCCGGAATTGGTCGGAAACCCCATCAATTCAAGGGAAAACGTCGATTCAAAATTGACGGTATATTCGACGGTGCAGGTGGCGGCAGAGGGGGGAAACGAGCGGCATGAAGCGGAAACGTCCCATACAGTGCTTTCGTCGCAAGCCCTGAATAACACGGCATTTAGCGGCAAGAAACGGCAAAGGGCGGAACCTTGCGGAACCGCCCCAAATTACCGGAGCGGAGAGGAGCAGACGCAGGTTGAACTTTTTTTGAAAGGAATTTGGGAATTGGAGCCGTCAATTCAATCCCTTATTCTGTCTATTTAACCACATTCAGAGGGATAGGTTATTTTTATATATAATATACAACATTTCGACAATAACATTTTTAAGAGATGGACAAAAAAATGAGATTTGAAATATATAAAAATAAAACACGCCAAACTTCTCATTTAGCGTGTTTCGATTTTCCCTAATTTTTCTCTGTTTCAATTCAATGATATGTATTATTAATAAACCACTTTTATATCACGATTTATATCAAAAAAAGCCGGATTATCACCATAATTCCAAGTATACCCCCAATTCATGGACAAGCTCCGTTGAATCGGCTCAATATATGGGACATAAACTCCAAACCTGTCTTTACCTAAACCGCCGAATCTCACAGAAGCCTTATCGTTGGTTCCTCACGATTTATTTCCATCGTTTAATGACTCCAGAGACGATTTCGGAACAATGGACTGAAATTTGTGGAAGGCTTCGTAGAAACGGCTTGATTGCTTTTTGGATTCGAGAGTTCACGATCAAAAGCAAGGTCCACTATCATCTTTTAATTGTCAACGATATTTCACAAAAAGAACTCGAACGGATCGTTGAGAAATCGGTCACACGGAACCCAAACACTGGAACTTGGCACAAACAAGTCAAACCGATCAATAAAGACTGGAATCTACTTGCCTATATTGCCAAATCCAAGGTTTCAGGATTCGTTAAAGGAAAATATACTGTGGATAAATACGCAAAAAAAACGACTTCTCTTTCTTCCCAATTTGGGACTTCCCAAGCATGGAAAGATAGGCGGTTTCTGGACAAAACCTTGGTTGGATATATGGAAAATGGTTCAAAAGCGAGAAGCCAAAATCGCCAACGGACTATCCGACAAAAGAGTTTTAGAATTTGGAGCGAAATTCTATGACGAATGCTTGTTTACGATCAAAGGAATGACAAAGGAAAAAGCTCAACGAAACATTGCTTTTTGGTATGATTCCTGTGAGACTCAACAATGGATTGAGCAATTTGTACAAACCGGAGAATTGTTTCCGTGGTAGTTCCGTAGTCAATGCCAGAATAAATAAATTTTTATCCATATCTGTAGGGTATGTGAGGGTGAAAACCGGACAGACTGGTTAGACAGTGTTTTGTTTCAAAGTTAAAAATTCATAAATTCCAACAAAAAACCTCAAAACTCGGTTCCATACACACCCCGTTTGGTGCAAGACCGTACTGTTTTATATACAAAACAGTATATAAACGCATGGGACATTTCAAGGATTTCATTGAGGGACTTTGGCTCAACGATAAACTTGCCGAGCCGGGCAAAAGCAAAATCTATCCACCGATCACAAAACAGGCACCAATTCCCAAGACGCCGGCGCGTAAAAAATTCCGAATTCCTCCCCCTCCAATGGGGGTGAGCCTTCGAACCGTCTTTCGGTATTTGAAATGAAAACCCGTTATCGTGTTTGTTTTTCCAATTCATCAAGGATTCGGGAAATGGCTTTATCCGTGAGAACGAATCCTGTTGGCGTTTCGATCAATTCGCCATTGGAAACCCGATTTTTCCACCACCCCTGAACAAAACTGGCTGCATAAGCACCACAGCTAAAACCATAGCGTTCTTTTTCGTCGTGAAGAGCGATCATTAAAGCAAAATATGGCTTCTCATAAGATGGTGCGGATTGAAGATTCGTATAGTCTCCGATAGACACTGGGCGCCCGATATGACTGAACAACCAAAACAGGCAGTCGTACATCAACATCGAGAGTTCATCTGCATGTAAATAAAATCCCTTCTTTGCATGGACGATTTTCGTTGCAAGTCGACGCAATTTTTGGTCAATATCGGGAACCTTGTTCTGAACGAGCGGAAACGCTTTAAGCAAAACAGGCGAAAAACTTCCATCAGTAACCTTTTCCAAGGCTTTTTTCATCTCCTCATCGACTGGAGGAGCATAGACGCTTTCATTGACCAAACCACGGATAAACGCTTCAAAATTATCGGCTAATGGTGTAATCTTTGGTTTGCTTCCGAGTACATCAACATGGACCACCGAAGGCTCACCTTCTTTTTTACATTTACGATAATCCAACATAATCACATCTTCGCCGCCCGATGGACAATCGCAAATGATAATTCCGATATTGGGATACCCCCATTCCTCGATCATAAATCGGCTTCCCTGTTCTCCCAATAAAGACAGTTCATGCTCGTTGATTCCATGAATCCCTGAAATGGCGACATGATCTTTCGCCCAACAGGTTTTCTTTTTGGAAGGGAAGCGGGTATTCTTCGGGACGCCGCCGTTTTTATTCTCCAATAATTCGACATAGGCTTCGGGCAATTTGTATCCCAAAGAATCTTCGGCTCTTTGAATTTGTTCGTTCGTGATTACCGACCCTGTGTAATCACGGAAGGTGTAGGAACTTTCGTCCCAAAAGTCCTTGAAAAACGATTTTTGGAACACCTTTGTCATGGTAATTTGGGTAAACAATGAAGCGATATGATTCTGGCCTTGGAGGAAAACACGAATTAAGACATCATTATCTCATTTTTTGATGTTTTTTCAATGGTTTTGTCACATTAGGCAAACTCGAATTTGTTGTTTTGGAAAAAATTTCAAAAAAATGGAAAATCTTTCTCCAAACGGATAAAAAAATTTTTCGGGTCACTCCTTTAACGCATCAATCCAGCGTTAAAGGAGCCGCAAATGAAAACATTATTGGAAGAAAAAGAGACATGCGAACAAGTTTATTGTGAAAAGATTTCCCGCCCCGATTGGGTTACGGATGAATTGTTGCTCGAAACACGGAGGGTCTGGCAAAAATTCTATGAAACACCGTTGACGGAACCGGAACTTGTCAAGATGATCGTCGATGCCGGTTGGCTTCTATCTGTTGACAACTGAAAAGAAACAAAGAAAATATTTTTAGAAAGGACATCATTATGAGAAAATCAAAGAAGACATGGAACAATTCAGCGATGAATACAGGGAAAGTCTCCCAGAAAAAACGCTTCGTCGCATTAGCGCGGGTCAGTAGTAGGGAGCAAAAAGAACAAGGTTTTTCGCTGGATGTACAGGAAGAAGCCCTCCAAAAGTATGCAGAGCGAAACGGAGGAGAAATTGTTCGGTTTGAAAAAGTTGCGGAGTCCGCTTCCAAACAGGAAGCGAGAACAGTTTTTACCTCACTGATTGACGAGACGATGAAAAATGCCGCGACCATTGACGGAATTCTTTTTTACAAAGTCGACCGGGCAATCCGAAATACAGCGGATTTGGCAAGATTGGAAGAACTTGAAAATGAATATGGTGTTTGGGTCGAGTTTATTCAACACTCATTTCCACATACCCCCGCTGGATGGATGCAGATTCGCAATCTTGCGAACATGGCAACATACCAGACCCAACAGCAAAGTATTGATGTAAAGGAAGGACTGGAACGCAGGGTAAGAGAAGGGCTGTTTTCGCAAGTCGTTCCATACGGTTATCAGAATTATCGAGAGAACAATCGAGGATTGGTTCGTGTTCATCCGGAAAACGGTTCCAAGATCAAACGGATATTTGAACTCTACGCATATTATGGAGAACGAATTGATTCGTTGGTTCAACGATTGTATCAGGAAGGGGTTTATTTTTCACCCAAAAAACCGAAATTTAGTCGGAGCAAGATAGCGACCATTTTGAGCGATCAAAGCTATATCGGTAAAATTTGGTTTCGGGAGCAATGGCGGGAAGGATTGCAAGAACACCTTGTTGACTATGCAACATGGCAACGGGTTCAAGAATTGCTCCATCGGGGGCATTATCAATCCCATGATCTTCTGTACGCCGGGGAGTTAATCAAATGCGGTCATTGCGGCTTGGTCCTCACTGGAGAAAATATCAAAAAGAAACAGAAATCCGAAGATGTTCGAGTGCATACCTATTATCGATGCACCCGGTATACGGCTCCCGATCATCCCCGAACCCGTTTGTCGGAAAAGATCATCGACGAACAAATCCTATCTTATTTCCGACAAATGCGAATTGATGATGAATCCATCAAGAATTGGTTCGTGACCGTTATCAAGGCGAAAACCCAATTGGAGCAAAAGTTGGCCATGGAAGAAATCACCAAGTTGCAACGGCTTCAAACCGAAATCCAAGGAAAACAAGATCGTTTGTTGAACCTTCGTATGGACGATGAAATCGGCAAAGAAGATTTCGAGCGTAAGAAGTTCGAACTACGGGAACAAGAGGCGAACATTTCGATCCGGTTGACGGGTGTGCAGCAGGATCGACATGAAAACGCCGATCTAGCGGTGAAGTCGTTTGAACTCTCTCAAAACCTTATCCAGCGGTGGGATACGGCAGATTTCAGCGCGAAACGCCGGATACTTGAAATCTTGTGTTTGAACCTGACTCTAAACGGCGCAAGTCTTTGTATAGAATGGAGAAAGCCCTTTGACATCATCGCCAAAGGGCTCAATTTCTCCGCAAGCGGAGAGGACAGGATTTGAACCTGCGGAACCCTTACGAGTTCACGGGTTTAGCAAACCCGCGCATTCGACCACTCTGCCACCTCTCCTCGGTCGCGCAACATTGTACCACTCCTTGACGCTTTGACAAGTCCCTCCGAATGGCAGAACAGAATGTTCAAGGTATCTCGAACATTCCGTCCCAATGTCGCTGGGACCGAAAGTATACCGATTTGACTTTAGGCTTTCGCTCGAAAAAAACATACCCAAGGTTTTATACCGTAGCACGGTAAGGCGGATGCCTTGTATATTCCCTTTTTGTGTTTGTCGAGGATCAAGCAGCGGAGTAGAATGAAAGAAACGTCCTGCCCCCATGGGGGCAGAAAACGAGAACGAAAATCAATCGGGAGTTCGTCGTTGCCTGGACCTGCCGTCCAACAAACGACAAGGTCGTGCCGAAGCCCGAAACCCGATGGATCTCCTCTTTCAGCCCGAACAGTTGCCTGAGCCACGAGCTCGTATCCACAAGGAAGGGTAAAAGATGAAAAAGCAGCATACTCAAATTCAGAAGCAAAAAGTCGTCGTCGGTGTCGATGTTTCCAAAGACACCCTCGATCTCTGCCTGCTTCCCATGAACCAGTCCCGACAGTTCGCCAACTCCCCCGAAGGAATCGACCAATGCGTTGCGTTCCTTCAAGACTTTGAACCGGAGATCATCCTCTGTGAGGCGACCGGCGGCTACGAATGGACGTTTTTGTGCGGAATGGATCACGCCGGGACCTGCCGTCCAGGCATTTGGTGCTTCCGCACCGAGGGGAAGGAATTCATGGCGGTCGATCAAGGAAGCGTGGCGGCTCCATCCCGATGAAAGAATCTTGCTTCGATTATGTTCGAAACGACACCGATTTTCAAGAACGACGTCTTGTTTTTCACGGTGGCCGGAAGTATAATATTCTCGATGAGAGCCAAATCATCCAAACAGCCGACGCCTGCAAAGAAAGAGACGAAGTCGTCGGGGAACATTTACGACGTGTTCGTCAAGCGGATGTTCGGACGTATTTTTGTTTTCGTGGATTTCCTCGTGAACTATGCTGACCCGAAATTCGTGGCCGAGATCAATCTGCGGAAGATCAAACCGGCACCGACACATTATATCGGGAAGACGGGCGATGAGCGGATCGTCGACCTGATTTTTCAATGTCCGCTCAAGGATGGCAGCGGCGATTTGATGGCGGTGATCATTTTCGAACACCAAAGCGGTAGCCTGAAAATAGTGCCACGTAAACTGCAAAAGTACATCAGCGCGATTTGGGATGCCGAAACGAAAGAAAAGAAGAAAGTCCTGTCGGCTCCCTATTTCATCGTGTTGCGGACGGCGAAGAAACCGCATGTACGAAAATATCCCAAGATGGCGGATTCGCTCCCGAAAGATCGCGATGGCAAGCCGTTGGGAATGGTGCCGGAGATCAATTACGACGTCGTCGACCTTCCGGCTTGGGATTTCGGCAAGTTGCGCGGCGGACCGGTGCTGCGGTTGGCGATGGGGATGTTGAAGAAGATGATCGAAGGGAACGGCGACGATTTCCCGGAGGCGATGTTGCCGCTGTTGGAAATTGCAGACGAAGGAGAGCAGATCGAACTGTCGAAGGAATTGTTGGAATTCGTGGCGAAGGCGATGGCAGCTCACAACCGCAGATTGGATGCGGCGATGGTGAGCAAGGCATTGAAACCGATATTCCGGGACAAGGAGCGAGCAATGATAAAAACGATTTTTGACGAGAAATTTTTGGAAGGTAGAGCCGAAGGGATCGCCGAGGGCGAAGCCAAGGCAGTGGTGAAGTTTTTGACGACTCGGTTTCGTCGGGTTCCCAAGACTATTTCTGACCGGGTATTGGCAATCGGCGATTCCGTGGTTCTTGATTCGTTGACGGAACTGGCGGTGACGTGCGAGACGCTCGACGAGTTCGCGAAAGCGTTGAAGTAGGCCGGTGTGCCGAAAAATGTGCTTGACACCACGGTATGTTTTTCATCGAATTGTATCCGAAAAAGTAAAGACGATTCGACGTAAGCCATTCCGGCAAAACGACTTGAGAAAACCACATGATTGATTCTTGAACAGATTTCTAATCCGCAGGTTGGGGGTTCGATTCCCTCCGGGCGTACTTAAGTCATTATTTGCCAAAGACTTACAATCGCTACTGTTTTGCAAAAGAATGCAAAGCATCTTTCGTGTGCCGTCATTGTGACGGACGTTTGTTAGCGATTTTCATCGTTTTGCATCTTTCGACGTCGGAGTTTTGTGCCTCAGCCGATCTGTTTCAGGCCGTTTCGTCGTAATATCGAACCCGCCTGAAGGCTTCCGGATAAGTTGAAAAAGAATCCTCGTTGGTCAACACGACCGTTTGATCGCACTGAACTCCCGTCGCCTTGTCGACGATATGGGACAGGCACAAGTCGATGGTCGTGGAATCCCAAGCGTACACGGTCGCATCAATGTTGACGGGCGTCGGATCAGCGGCGTCCAACAATCGGGTTTGTTCGATCAGGATTTGGGCGAAGTCGGCGAATATCCTCCAGTCGCGTTGTTTGGGTCCGTGGCGGACGGCCGGTCGCGTAAACGTTGTTGCGCTTATTGCGGTTTCGAAGGCGTAGCAGGCCGCACGCATACGCCTGCATGGCAGATGCCGTTGGACAAATTGTTTCGGGAAATTCCGCTACGGATTCCCATGTGATACGTTTTTTCAGGCACGGCGTTCAAGCAGGCGACGATGTCTCGCAGGCTTTCACGGTAGGTCAACTGGGCGAACGCCGTGACGCGAAAGTCGTCGGTGCATTTGAATGTTTGGCTGTTGTGATCCCCACGATAACGGTCGACACAGGTTTGGAAGCGTCGCCACGGAACGCGGTCCATGATCTGTGCGAAGACGAATATTCTTTGGTTGCCGTCGTTGAACGCGATATCGAGAACAGTATCGTTCCCAAAGATGTTCGGGGCTTCCGACCACTGGAGTCCGTTGATGGTGTTGGCGAGTTTGCCGTACTGACCGCCCGCCCAAAATTCGCCGTTCCCGAAATTGATGCAGCGCAGATACCTTGCTGTAACGATATCGCCGGTCGTGTCCCAGACGAGCGGTTCCGATGACCGTTTCGATGGACGTCTTGTTTTCCTTGATCGCCTTGCGGACGTTGATCTGCTCGGCGTCCTTGCCGACATAAACGTCTTCCTGAAACAAAAAAGGCGAATCGTCGTTATTGATATCCTGCGGCTGCACGGGTTCTGTTAATGGCATCGTCGATACCTTTCAAGAGAGATGAATTCATAAGCGACCACGCGGTCGCGTACTTGTGGAGTCGGGGCGAAAAAAGGTCGAACGCCGACGATTCGGGATCGGTGAAGGTTTCGACCTTGGCGTGGGCGAGGATCATGACGATCATCCCCTTGTCCTCACGGAGCGATCGAAGCACGTCGATCACCTGCCGCCAGTAGGTCATGGCATGGGTGTAACCTTTGCCGTAACCGCCGTCCGCCTTTTCGATGTTTTTGACACCGAAATCCTTGCACACCTGATCCCAAATGAGCCGTTCGAGCCAGTCGCCGGAATCGATGCCGACGGTCTTGAAATCGTGAGTTTCCGTAACAAGGCTTTGCAGGTTCGCCATGAAATCCTTGAACGTCGTCGCCAGCGGAAAAGCGTTGCATTCGATCTGATCCAATCCGTCCTCGGTCGGCACGATGATCGGGTTCGGAGCGGAAGCGGCCAGCGTCGACTTGCCGATCCCCTCCGTCCCGTAAATCAGGAATCGGGGACTTTTTGACGCTTGCCCCTTGGGCCGTTGCGATTTGTTTATCTGCTTCGATCTTCGCCTTTTCCAGTTCGTATTTCGCTTTCAGGGAATCCTGTTGCGCGACCTGTTTTTGCTCGATGGCTTTTTCATAATCGTCCGAAAATTCGACATTGGTCAGCACGATGTCGTGAAAGTCGACGATATCGGCGAGCCGTGTTCGACTTGCCTGGAGAACATCGTCATGGATTTTGTCGCGATTTTCCACCACGAGTTCGGCTGTATGCTTGGCAATTTCTTGTTTCAATATCTCGTAGACTCGCGGTTTGACCTGTTCGAGATACTCCATGCCGACCGTCCCGTAGACCTGAGCCGCCCGGTCTTTCGGCAGCACGGTCAGGATGTTCAAACGGATATTGAGCAACTGCAAATCCTTGCTGAAACATTCCGTTTTTGCTTCCGAGTTCTTGACACGATTATCGAATCGCGTCACGAAATGCCACGGCAGCGTGAAATGCAGGCCCGGCTCCAGCGACGTCCCGGTGATCCTGCCGAACGAAGTCACGATCCCGACGTGACCGACCGGGACCATCCGCATGCAGGCGAAGACGAGCAAAACGAGCAGGACGGCGAACACGACGACAACGGCGAAAAACGTTTCATTGTCACTGTTTCTGTACATAATATGTCCCTTGTTTGTGAAAGTTAAGGAAAAATCGGAAAACTGAAAGTTTCAACGCCGTGCTTCGTCGACCGTCCGGGCGACACATTCGCAGTCGGCTGCCAGAAAACCGGCTCGGAAAAATCGTTCGGCCATGCGAACGACCAATTCGGGCGTTTGGGGGTAGCAGTCGCCGT
>JAVBQW010000010.1:0-40108 GCA_031548665.1 Thermoguttaceae bacterium | reverse complement strand
TTCGACAACGCGCAACGATTTTATCGTCCGGAATCGGGTTGGCGTACTTTGCGGGAACGATCAGCTTGGAGCCCTTCTTCGGCAGAAAACCGTCGATCCATTTTTTCGGGATCGATGAAAGCTGGTCCGGCGGTACGAGCGTCGCAATGCTTTGTTCATCTTTTTCTCCGGGTTAGGTGTTGTAGGGCTCGTCGCCGTTGTTATGAACGCGAAAAATCGGGTCGTATTTCGGCAGATCGTTGAGCGTTTTAGGCAGGACGCCGCGTTCGATCATGGCGTCGTAATGCATGAGGAAGGAGGAATTTACGGCGATTGCCGCCAGATGGTCCTCCGAGGTGTCGTGCTGCATGTACTTCATCAGGTGCCGGTGCAGACTTGCGATGACACGGGAATAATCCATTCCTTTCGCCCAATTATGTTTCGAATATTTTTGGGCTCCCTTCATCATCCAGAGTCCGATTCGCTCCATTGCAAACGCCGAAAACAGATCGGGACGCGGTTTCCCTTCGGCGGTATCGCATACCGGAGTGCATCTGGAGCAGAATCATGTCGCCGACCGTCGGGAGCAGATACGGCTGGATCGCTTCAATTGCGTTATGAGCCACTGGCTTGATTTTCTTCGGCAGCTTGGCCTTGGTTCGGCCTTTCTGGAGTCCTCGGACAACTTGGAGCGAATGAAAGACGGAAGCGTCACACAATTCGTTTTCCGCCCCCCAACGGAAGCACTGACGAATAATGTTGACACGGGCGTTGACGGTTGACATCGCCAATCCCATGTCGACCATCAATTCGCGCAACTTCTTCAGGGCAAGCGGACCGAAGGACGGCGGAGCGGTCTGGCCGTAATGATCAATCAGGAGCTGAATCGACCAGCGGTGTTTGGGATAAACACCGGTATCACGACCACCGAACTGATAATAATCTTTCGCCCAGAGCAGATACACTGTAAACGGGAGCAAATTGCTCGTTTCTTGCCGCTTCAACCCCCGATTTCCGGCGGAGTACCGCCTCCACTCGGGGCTCCTTTTCCATCGTAAACAAAAAAGGTAATTTCTGACCGTTTGCAGTATAGCGAACACCGATTTTTCGATCGACAATTCCTGATCCGGCGTTTGAACCGGAATCGGCAGATTTCACCGCCTGAGATAGTCGGCCAATAGCGAGTCGGCTTTGACGTGAGCCTTGGTCTTATCGTAACAAAGATAGTGGTCTTTCCTCTTGATCCGGATGAAGAAATATCCTTTTCGATCTGCGTTTTCGAAATACTCGCAACAGCAGGGATACGGGACCTGATTAACCTCCACGGTTAAAAAGTTGTCACCCCCCAAAAAAGAACACCGACCCCTTTCGGGTCGATTTTAGGGGGTGATCACCCCCTAAAAGGGGACCGTGTAAGAATCACGGCCGTGTCACGCCGGTAAGGCTAACTCCTTACGGTATAGAAACTTAAGATAATGGGCGCACATGGACTCGAACCATGGACCTCGGCCTTATCAGGGCCGCGCTCTAACCAAACTGAGCTATGCGCCCAACACTTCAAGTAGTCTACACGATATCGGCGGATTCGGCAACCGGGGGCGCCGCTTTTTCAATGACGAAACTCAAAACCACAACTCGGGGTAGAGTGCAAAGTGTAGAGTACCGTATTGGATGATTCGGCCGAATCGGTACTCTACTCTGATCACTCTACATTCACTGCCAACCGAGTATCGAACTTTTGAGCGGAAACCTAAAACAGCGACCACAGGTCGCAGCTCGTTTCGGAACTCTCAAAGGTTCACTCCAATAACTTTTTCAACTGCCGGTTCTTTTCCTCTTGCGTCTCGTTGCGTATCTGCTGCTGTTGTTTGAGAATCGAACGAAGCAACTCAATCGCCTCGTTAAAACTCTCCATCGATACCATGCTGTCGCGAACCGTCCGCATCTTCTCCAAGATCCGATCAAATTGAGACAACACGCTTTGATGACAAGTCAACGCCTCCGATCTCGACGGAATGTCACGAACCTCTAACGCCTTCGTCAGCAAACCGAGAAAACGGTCCGCATCCGGAAACTCGACGCCAATTAACTCCTCCATCGGCTCAATGATTCCCGCGTCAATTCGATGACGAATCTCCTCCGAAAATATACGGTTGTTCACCATCTCCTTCCGAATCGATTGGAACGCCTCGACAATCGTTCGTTGCTCATAAACCTCCTTTTGCGTGTCTCGAAGCATACGGGAAACAGCGTACATTCCAGACTCCGCCTGCTCCTTGCCGAGTATTTCAAGACGCTCCTTCTTCTTTTTTTCCCGCTCCACCTCCCGAAGCTTCCTCTCGTCATCCGTCAACTTTTCGTCGACCACGATCATCGCATTCACCTCGTCGACCAACTCCTTCGGCGGAGCCAACGAGTATTCTTCAAGAATCGACTTCGTTTTCTCGACTTCGCCGATCAAGACCTCGAAACGTTGCCGCAACGAAATTTCACGGACCTCCAACAAACCCTTCAGACGCTCCGACGTCACAATTTCCAGCGGCCAATTCGGTCCGGTACCCATTTGCCCCTTCGAACCGTTCAAGTCGAAACGATCCATTGCATCGACCTGCACCGCCAACTTGTCCCCGGGCTGCAAGTTTCGATCGGACACCGAAAACTCGCTTTTCAAGGGAAAAAGCGTCTGAAACTCGCCACCGACAGCGATTTCGACTGTTCCTTGCCTGTCTTCGACCGGAACGTCTTCCGATTTCGCCTCGGAAGGAGCCGCTTCGGAATCTGCCGGAACGGCGACCGCCACCTCTTTCTTTGGTCGCTCCACAAAATAGCGAAAAAAAACTTTCTCCAGCCCGTAGTCGTCGGAAACCTCTCCAAGCGTCGGCAGGGCAGCAATCGGTGTCACGGCATTGCCGATTCCATCGAGTCTCGCCGTGACGACCGGCGGCGTGTCCTTCACAATTCCGAAGTCGAAACGAATCGGCAAGCGATTTCGCAAACCGTCGGCGTCTTCCAGCACGAATTCGACCGAACTGTCCTGACGCAGATTCTCCAGCGAAAAAGAAAACGAATTCGGAGACGTCAACTCCGGGGCCACAGGCCCCGGCTCTTGACCGATAACACGGACCGAAACCAAAGGCTTGCTCGCCGTCGCCCGAATCGTGATACTCGTTCCGTCGGGAATCGTAACTCGCCCCGATGGCGACACCGTCCGCTCCTCCCGCTTGATGTATCCCGGAAATCGTTGCCAAATCTTTACTTCGGCGAGTGTCGGCGGCGGAACGACTTCGATGAACAGATCGTCAAGCGTCGAATCAGCGGCGAAAACAGCAAACGGCAGCGTCTCGAGCATTTCGGAGAACGTGTAGGAAAACGTCCTCCAATCGACACCGTCCACCGTGTCGACGCGAAATTGGTCGAGCAACAAGGTCCGATAACCGCTTTTTCCGGAACCGACACGAAGTCGAACCGAATCTGGAACCAACGGCATCACGGTACTTGCTCGAACCGTCAGCGTGAACGAGTCGCCGCGACCAATTCGAACACGTCCGTCGGCGAAACCATCGACGACGATTTGGGAACGCCTCGGCCATTCTTTCGACGACAGCAAAATATTTCGGGAAAACCAGAGTTTCGCCGTTTCTTCAAAGGTCGAACAGAGTCCGACGGTTGCGCCGACAATCAACAGCATGAGAACGGAACGGAACGCCAAGCGGCCGTATCGGAAGAATTTTCTCACGTCGACGCCCCGGAGAGATTTCTCGGCATGGTCGACCGTTCGCTGAAGAAAGAGCAGATCGACTTCCTCCCGTCGGGATTCGTCGAATTCGACGACCGTCAACAGCGACTCGTTCAGTGAGGGAACGAAGCGTTCCAATACCAAGGCAAGTTGGGCGTCCCGTATGACGGCAAAGGCACGTCGACCAATCCTCCAATAGAAAATATAGGCAGCCAAACCGATCATTCCCAACAGCAAAAATCCACGAATCCATTTCGTCGGCTCGAAGAACCGGTCGATGGCGAAGTCGAGACCGAGAACCAACAGATAGGCAAGGACCAAAGTCACGGCTCCGTCCACGGCGACATAAACTCGAAGCAGGCTTCCGAGTCCGCGGATTTTTTTCTCGAGAGACGGCGGCAGGTTGGACATGAGTCGTATCGAAGAGAGTCTCCCAAATCCGGAAAATGGGACTCGGAGCGGGAAGCTGTGGTCCCGGTTTCCGTGTATTCGCTCACAATCCCCTTTCCAGCGGGACGAATCGGAAAGGGGATGTTCGGGACCCTCCAATTATACGATAAACAATCGCTCCTGATTTGTCAATCCACGAAGAATAAATGCCAGGTTTCCTGCAAAGTTTAAAAGAACCCGTCATTTCTCTCTTCGGTCGAAATGACGGAAAACACCAAACACTGAACGAGGCTGGAGGCTGGAGGCTGGAGTTCCCGGTTTCCAACCGTTCCCTCCGGTCTCCAGCCTCCAGTCTTGCGTCAGCATCAAGATTACGTTCACAAACAAAGCCGAGAACTTGCACAGGACAATTATTCCAGGATATCGGAATCGACGGCTTCGACAGAGAATTCGTAGCGATTATCTCCGATGAATTTCGTTTTGCCGAACTTCGAGCGAAGCGATCCGTTCTTCAAATCGGTAACGCTCTTCGGCAATGTAAACGTTCCCTTGGCCTTGCCGCCGGTCCCGATGACGATCACACGGAAATTTCCCGCTTCGTCGAACAAGACGCCTGCTTCGACGGCATCCTTCGGTTCGCTCTCGACCGCGATTTCCAGCGGCTTTTTCGTGCTCAAAACGAACGGTTCGAGTCCCTTGACGGATTTCACCATCTCGACGACCTTCGGCCATTCCCGTGCGCCGCTGCCGGGAAGTAGTTTATCGTAACGCTGACAGATGTCGAAATTGCTGTAGAAAACGAATCCTTTCGCGCCCAACACCGCTGCGTAGAGGGGCATGGCCCGCATTTCTTCGAGTGTCGGAAAATGAGATTCGGCAAAGGCTTGGGGATCGTTTTTGAGTCGATAAACTCCCCAATTGAAAATCTGCGGCACCACCCAGACGGGAAGACCGGTCGAACGTCCCGCCGCCATCGCCCGCTTGACCAGTTTGATCGACTGCTCGGATGGTTTGTCGGAAATCGGATACGGATCGACGCCGATCACATCGCCGGAAATTCCGTAATACGGCAAGTCCTCGTAACGATAAGTCAACGTCCAAGTCGGGTGCCAGGGATCGTTGCGCGAAATCAATCGACGGAGGTCGACGACAAGCGGAACGTCCTTCCTCATATCTTCATCGCTGACATACCACGCCAACAACGCGGGGTGATCTTTGACCGTGTTGACGGCGAGTTCCGAAACGGCGTCGATTCCTTCCGCATCCCCCCATTTTTTTCTTGCTCCGTGATGGGGAAACTGGTCCTTCAACGAAAAGATCAATTTGAGCCCGTTCTTGTCGATCAGATCGAGTCCTTCCCGTACGTTTTTAATCGGATCCTCGTGGTCGACGTTTCCTTTCAGACCGAGGCTGTTATAAAGTTGCAGGCAGTTGAACCCGGCCTCCTTCAGACGTCGGTAGTTCGCTTCGTCGGCGAATCCGTAGACGCCGAGCGGCATGAAGGGTTTGCCGTCGACGATCGCACGGCCGAACTCGTCGATCAAGCAAGCATTTTTCGGCGGCGTCGCGTCCGGTCTTGCTTCAAGCCGAAAAATTTCTTCACCGAGAACGACCTTTTGATCCATGTCGACGATTTTCGCGACGATTTCAACGGATCCCGAAACGAGCTTTCCCGCATCGCCCCGGAAATCGAGGCCGTCCGGTTTCAGGAGGATTTCCCTTGTTTTTCCCCCGTTCTTCACCGCGGCGACGATCCGAACATTTTTTTGAACGGTTTCTTCGACGCGCAACGAAAAACAGGCGTCGCTTCCGAAGAACGACAATCGGTCGGGGCGTGTCAGCACGACGGAAGCCGAAAGCGTCGCCTCACGAACTTCGAGATCGTCGAACCAGATTTTGCCCGTGATCTTCTTGCGAAGGTATAATTTCAAATCGGCCCGGGTTCCCGTTGCGACCTCGGGAATCGTCTTGAATGTCATGTCGATCCGTTGCCAACCGGCGTCGATTTTCGTCGTCGAATAATAGACGCCCCCGGCAACCCATTTTCCGTCTTTCGAATACTCGACACACATCGCGCCGATATTCTTCTCGTCGCCGTTTGCTTTGAAATTTTCGCCTCGCACCCAAACACTCACCGTGTAGTTTTTCTCCGGCTCCAGTTTTTCGAGCGGAAAAGTATAAAGCGGATAAGCATTGGGATCGGTCCGTTCGTAAAAGAGCGCCGCGGTACCGTTGCGTCCTTCGCCGGAAGCGATGCGGAACCCGGACGGATATTTTCGTGACGCGTCTTCCGGGGCGTCGAAACCCGACGAAAACACCAAGGCGGATGCCTTGGCGATATCGGGAAACGACCGGATTGCCGCGAGTTCCGCCTGATCGTCCGAAAAGATCGAAGTCGTACAAAGAAAAAGAATCAAGAAACAATTAAACGTGAATTTGGACATAAGGCGCTGTATCAAAATAAGTTGAACAATTGTACAAAATCAATTGGAGTTCAACCCCCGAGTTACGGCGGAGTACCGCCTCCACTCGGGGCTCTTTTCGATAGATTGTTTTTGACCGCTCCCTTAGCCCAAGAACAAACGTAATGTTGGGGGCGTCGGTTTTTTTTGCGTGTTCTTCGCCGTCTCCGTTTGCGATGCGCCGGTTCCGGTGTTGTCTTCGCGGTTCGTCGCACCACAGGCAGACGCGGCTCTAAGGTCGTCGGTCCGCGAATTATTGTAATACCCCGTTTCCGGTGAGAACACACGGATCGTTTCCATTTTGATCACCGCTTCGACCGGTTCGGTGTTTATGTTGGCGACCTTTGCTTTCGCGGCGTACAGCGACAACGCCATCAACGGAAAATACACGCTGTAATAATGGTACTTCAAATAGAAAACCAACGGAAAACCCGTCCCGGTGAATTCCGGCTCGAACCACGTTCCATCGTTCCGCTGCCGATCCAAAAGAAATCGAATTCCCTTGGCGACCGCCGGATGCTCGATTCTGCCCGCCGCAATGAGTCCCATCACGGCCCACGCGGTCTGCGACGCCGTCGGATTGCCCCGACCACGGAGCGACGGATCCGCGTAAGAGTCCGGGGACTCGCCCCAGCCGCCGCTGGGATGTTGATGCGTGAGCAGCCAATTCGCTCCCGCTTCGATCGCCGGATCGTTCTCCGAAACGCCGACCGCCGTCAAGCCCGTCAATGCTTGCCAGGTTCCGTAGATGTAATTCACCCCCCAGCGACCGAACCAACTTCCGTCGGGTTTCTGCTCCTTTTTCATGTACGCAACCACCTTGTCGATCTCGGTGTTCTGGCCGACTCGGAATCCGAGGCGGCCCAACGATTCCATCACCCGCCCCGTGAGGTCCGGTGTGCTCGGATCGATCATCGCGTTGTGGTCCGCAAACGGAACCTTGCACAAAAACTCCCGATTGTTCTCCCGATCAAACGCCGCCCAGCCGCCGTTCTTGTTCTGCATCGCGAGCAGCCAACGAAGCCCGCTCTCCAACGCCGACGAGGTGTCCGCGATGTCCAGAGCGTCCTGTTTCGCTTCCGTCAACGATTCCACGCAGCCGCTAACGATCAGCCGCAAATCGGGCGGTAGATTGCCGTCAAGTTTTTCCGTTCCCTTGTCGTTTTTTTCACGATACGTTAATTCAGGACGTTTCACCCCCCAAGTTCCGTTGCGCTGCACTTGAGGCTCTTTTTTCGACGTCGTTTGGGGCTCTTTTGTAGAAGTCGTGTTTGCTTCGTCGAAGCGACCGGCGAGGACCATCAGGGCCATCGCGGTGTCGTCGCAGTCGGGATAGAAATCGTTATTGAATTCGAAGCACCAACCGCCGGGAGCGACGTTCACGGTTTCGGCCCAATCCCCCTCTTTTTTGACGTGTCGGGAACGGACCCAGCGAACCCCTTTCCGAACGGCGGGATGAGCCGTACTCAAACCGCCGATCATCAAGGCTTTGAGCGCCAGCGAGGTGTCCCAGACCGGCGATTTACAAGGTTGCAGTCGAATGCTTCCCGTCTTTTCGTTCTTGATGACGAGGTCTTCCATCTGCTTGCGACAGTACTTGACTTCCTTCGAATCGTCGGCGTAACCGAGCGCTTTGAGGGCGACCCAAGACCAGACGATCGGCGGATAGATCGCGCCGGGGCCGTCGCTCCGCTCAAAACGGTCGAGCATCCATTTTTTCGCCTTTTCGATGGACAACTGGCGAAAGGGCGTCAAACCGATCTTTCGGCAAAGTTTCATGCCGCTGTCACAGATTCGGAAGAATCGATCCCAGGAAAACGGATTTTTCGAGTATTTCTTACCGGGGGCGACGAGCGGTCCCCATTGGCTGGGATCCTTGACGAAAAGTTCGCGAATTCCCTTTTCGACGGGAATTTCCTTGACCGGAGCGAGCGCCGAAACGATCGACAACGGCACGAAAATGGTTCGCGACCAAGCACTCATTGCGTAGATATTGATCGGGAACCATTTCGGCAACATCATCATCTGCGGCGGCACGGCAGGACATTTTTCATGGGGAATCTGTCCGAGGATCGCCAAATAAAATCGAGTAAAACTGTTAACATTGTCGACGCCGCCGAGTTCCAACGCCCGAGTTCGAGCCCGTTGCATCGGTTCGCTGCTCGGATCGTGTCCGGTGAGTTTTAGCGCGAAATACGCCTTGACGGTGTTGTGAACGTCGGATTTCGCTCCGGTGTACATTCCCCAACCGCCGTCGTCAAGTTGCGTTTCGAGAAGATTCTTGGCGCAACCCTTGGCTAAATCGGACTCTTCCTCACCGAGAAACGCGAGGAGCATGATGGTCTCGCTCTGAAGCAAGGCGTCGCCTTCGAGTTCGGCGACCCAATAACCATCGGGATGCTGATGATTGAAGAAAAACTGCCGGGTCGCGGCGATTCCACGTCGTAATTCCTGGGCAAACTTTTCATCGCAGGAAGGATCGGCAGATTGCGTTGGCTTTGCGGCTTTGAGTCGATCACTGATTTCGTTTCCCAGATCGTTCATATTGTAGAGATAGTTCGACATAACTTCCTTCCTTGGAACGGTTTCAGTATCCATCCTTCGAGCGTCATCCCTAACGTCGTCGCGGCATTTTACACCAAAAAAACGAACCCGACAACCCGAATTTCCGAGTGTCGCGTTGCCTGCGACGCGCGAACGTTTCCCAACGTCGCCGGAACCGAAAACATTTCTTCATCTTTTAAGACTGCGACCACAGGTCGCAGCTCGTTTTCAGATTTTTCAGCTCGTTTTCGGAATTTTCAGCTCGTTTTCGAAATTTTTCGAGGTTCCCATAACTCAAAACGTCTCGCGGATTGCCCGGATACGGTCTTTTGCCGGTTGGGGATGCTCGTCGAAATGCTTGCGAACGATTTCGGAAAGGCTCGCCAATTCACGACGATTGGCAAAAACGGCGGTTGCTCCGTTTTCGAGAAGCAAGAACCGAGCCGCTTCGGCCTCCGTCAACGGTTGTTCGGAAAGATTCGGACAGAATACGGCAAATCGAAACGACGAAAAATCCCGACGTAAACTGTTAAGAATCCGGAGAGTCGATTCGCCGTCGATCAAATTCCATTCGAACAGCAAAAACGCGGCGGGATGTTTTTCTAATTTCCGCCTCAATCCATCGAGCGAACGCAGTCGGATCGGCTCCGGAAACCGCTCCGAAGAGATTTCCCGTCCGAGCCGAGCGGTCGGAGAGATGATGATTAAGGCAACAGAGTCGGACATTAAAAAGTGAGAGGGTGAGAGGGTGAGAGGGTGAGAGGGTGAGAGGGTGAGAGGGGGGAAAATATCGCTTGCGCCACCCTTTCACCCTTTCACGTTTACACCAATCCCCAACGTTTTCGCAACAACCATTCGAAGGCCATCAACACGATCAGCGGGACGAACAGGCCCCAAGAATCGTACAGCGACTGTTTCGTTTCCCGTTTTTCAACGAATTCGTCGGTTTTCTTCGCCAATTCGTCGAGCAGCGACGCAAGCTGTTCCGGAGCGATCGCCTTGCCGTTGGTCGTCGCCGCCAGATTGTCCAGCAACCGGGGATAAGCGACCGGGTTGTCGAGCTCCAGATTTCTGTCGACGACCAAGAATCGAGCCGTTGCCTGTCGATGTTGAGCGTCCGGCGGCGCCGGGTCCTGAATCGCGTCGACCTTGATCGTGTAGTCGCCGGGAACGTTCGTTGATCGGAACGATCCCGTCGGCGTTCCAGCTTCGTCGACCAGCGGAATTTTTTCCTCTGAGTTGTCGGGCTTGACGACTGAAGCCTCAGCCCGAATTCCCTTGATTTCTTCGCCTTCGGTTCCCTGCATGAAAACGTGAAACTTCGCCGTTTCGCCGGGCAGCAGCCGAACGTTGTCGACCGAAATCCAACAATCGCCCGCCGCGACGTCTTCCATCTTGGCGAGCCAGAGAACGACCTGCCGCCAGAATTTTTTGTGTTCCTCAATGAACCCGCCAAGTCGCCAACGATAAGTCGAGTCTCCCGCAAAGGCCAAAACCCGACCGAGTCCGAAAATCTGCGAAACGAGCAACGGCTGATCCTGCTGGCCCTTCGCCAAAACGATCGCTCCGCCTTTCAGGTTGCCGAACCGGTTGGCTCCGTCCAGCGGCGGCAGCGCCCGCCAGATTTCCATATTTTTCGTTGGTTGCGACGTCAAACGAAGAACGTAATTCGGACTCGTCGGCAGCATCTGGATCGATCCCGGCCAATGGATATCCTGCCGGATCGGTCCGTCCAACGGCTGCCGGTCCACGGCACGGAGTTCAACCGGCGACACGGCGGCGAGCGGCGTGTCGCCGTAGCCGCCAGCGCCGAACGCATGAAGCCCGCCGAGCATGATCAGTCCGGCTCCGTCCCGAACCCGATCCGCCAGGGCCTGAAGTTCTTCCGGTTTGAACGCCTTGGCGTCGAGATCGTCCAAAATATAAACGTTGTATTTATTCGGAGCGAAATACTCCTCCACCCAGGAGGGTCGATCTTTCGTGGCGGCTTCCAACCGACTCTGAATCGAAGCGCCGCCGCCTTTGGCGTCGCCGACGGCGATCCGGCCGATCCGAATCGGAAGGTAGTTGACGTGAATATCCGTCGAGGCGTCCAGTGAATCGATGAGCGGTCCCTGTTCGAAGCGATAGTTTCCCTTCAGGAACAGAACGTTCAGACCGCCGTCGACGACCCGGACAAAGTTGCTCTGCGAATTGTTCGAGTCGACCAGTTCTTTCGGTTGCGGCGGAACGAGGACCGAATATTTGTAGTATCCTGTCTGCTGCGGCGCAAAAGTCAGGCGAAAAGGAACGAGTTGGCCGTCTTCTTTGGCCCGAAGCGTCGTTTCGGCGACCTGATTCATTGTTCCGGCGGAATCTTCGAACAGCAATTGAACGGGAATCGGCTGGTCGACGTATCCGGAGATTCGGATGGAACCCGAAACGACTAATTCGTTCTTGACGAAAACGCGATCGTTGGCTTGCATGTCGATCACCGCGACGTCCTGAATCTCCGCGGTTCCGCTCGGTTGGCCGAGTCGGACGGCGTAAATCGGAATTCCGGCATCCCGATAGCGTGCGGCGGCGTCCTGCGGCTGAACATCGCGCGGCGGTCGGGTCCGTTGCGTACCGTCCGTTAAGAGGACGACGCCGAGGAGCCGTTTTCCGGCGTTGCGTTCCCGAACGGCGTCCAATGAGGCTCCGATCGCCGTTTCCTTGCCGGTCGGTTGCTCCGGGATTCCTTCCACGAAACCGCCGTTGAGCGTCAACGGCCGCACGGAGGCGTCGAAGGTCGAGACGTTGACTTCCGCTCGGTTTTGCAGCTTTTTGAGTTCCGGTTGAGCGGAGAGCAACGATTCCTTGGCGACGAAAAACCGGGTGTTGCCGCCGATTTCGTCCGGTCGCGACATGCTCTCCGATTGGTCGAGCAAAATATGCAGCGTCGAAGCGAGCCGTCGGGTTTCAGTGTAAACGAGCGTCGGTTTCAGCAAGGCGAACAGAAAGAGCAGCAGCGTAAGAAAGCGGAGCAGTAACAGAATTTGCCGCCCCCAACCGGGCAACCGTTCCCCTTGCGGTCGGAACGTCAGGAACAACAGTCCGAGGACGCCGACGACGCCGAACACGAAAAGATAGCTTTCGAACAGCGGATAAAACGAAAAACGAAACAAAACGGCAAACGGGCTGAAGGTTGGCAAAAACGGAGTCTCTCGGACATTATAACAAAGAACACGACAACAAAGAGCCGGGACCTGTGGTCCCGGTCCTAAAAATCGAAAGATGTTTTTGTTTTCGGCGACGAAAGGATGAGTTTTGTGGCGTCCATCATCCTTGACGGAGAACGGAGGGAGGATTTAGAATGAACGGTCGAGTAACAAACTACAGCTTGTCAAAGAGGAAACCGTTCGATGCCGGATCAACTAACTTTTCTTTTAACCGTTTGGCTCGCCTTTTTCGGCGCGGCGATCGGCAGTTTTTTGAACGTCGTCATTTACCGGTTGCCGCTCGGCAAATCCTTGGTTTCGCCGCCGTCGCATTGTCCGAAGTGCTCCCACCGAATTCGTTGGTTCGACAACGTTCCCGTTTTCGGCTGGTTGATGCTCGGCGGAAAATGCCGCGACTGCAAGGAGCCGATCAGCGTTCGCTATCCGCTCGTCGAATTTTTCTGCGGAGCCGTGTTCGGTGTCCTCGGATTCCTGACGCTCGAACAGGGCGGCGATCAGGACGTGTCGAATCTTCTCTGCCTTTCAGGCATCGAGTCCGTACTGATCGTCTCGTTGCTGACAATTGGTCTGATCGAGTTCGACGGTCAACCGATTCCATGGAGCTTGCTGGTTCCGAGCATTGTTCTCACTCCGTTTGCGCTGTGTTGCGCTTTGGACGCTTCGGCGCCGTCCGAGATTTTTTACCGAATCAGCGGCAATCTTCTTCTCGGACTGTTTTTCGGAGTCGCGTCAAGTTGGTTTACACATCGTACAAACCTCGACCGAACCTTTTGGACCGCAACGTTGATCCTTATCGGTTTCTATTTCGGCAAGTTCGTTGTCCCGATTGTCGGCGTTGCTTTGCTCGTTCTATTGGTCGGTCGCTGGATTTTGAACCGGCCGATTCGTTGTTCCCATCTCGTGTTGGCTTTCGTGACGTTCGCGGTCGTCGCCTTGGCTCCGGTTCATCGATCGCTTGCGTTTTGTACTCCACCCTGACAAAGAATGGTCGCTTTTTTTGGCGATATGAACCGTTTCCGCATTTCACCGGCCCGGAGTACCGGTCAAATTTATGCCGTGTCACGTTTTAGCCGCGAACCGACTTGGCCTGATTATCGAATCTCGGCGCACCACGCGTCGACGATGAACGGCAGATTGGCGTTGCGATCGATTTGTTCGAGAGCGTCGAGCGTTCGTTCGAGGCGCCGGGCGGCAAGATGAGCAGCCGTTTGGTGTCGTTCCTGAAGAGCGGCGGTTTCCGCGGGTTTCGCCGAGTCCTGTTTTCGCATCGTTTCGCGAAAATGTTCGACGGCGAGGGAGAAGAGCAGACGCAATCGGCGGCGGCGGAGCGGAGCTTCTTTGCCGACGGCGTCGACGAATTCGTTCAGTCGTCGGGCGAAACCGACAGCATCGAGTGTTTTGGCGGAGAATTGTTTGTTGAGTTCGCCTCGCAGTTCATCCAAGGCGTCGTCGACAAGTTCCTTGGCGTGATCGAGTCCCCCATCGGAGCGTTTTGCCAACTGGAGTCCCTGTTCCAGGGTCGCGACGGTTTCCTGTTCGAGCAGCAGCGTTGCCAGGGTTCGGTTGGAAAACGGCGAAAACCGGATGATTTTGCAGCGGCTGCGGATCGTCGGGAGTTGTTTTGTCGCCGAAGTTCCGATCAGGATCAGGAGCGCGTCTTCAGGCGGCTCTTCCAGTGTTTTGAGGAGGGCGTTCGCTCCTTCGGCGTTGAGAAAGTCGGCGTCGTCGATGATCGCGACTTTACGATGCCCGAGATACGGCGTCCGCGAAATGCTGAAACAGAGTCCGCTACGACCACGATGCTCCTTGTCGCCGATCAGGAGTTCCAGCGGCAGCAACGACTTATCCGGCGGCTTCGAAACGTACGTCAAATCGGGATGCGGCGAAACGAACCCGTTGTCTTCAGCGGACGCCGTTGCGTTGAAAAGTCGACAGGACTCGCAGCTTTCGCAGGGTTCGAGCGGAGCCGGGCTTGTTCCTTTGCAGAGGACCGCCTTCGCCAATTGGACGGCAAATTGACGTTTACCGACTCCGGAGGGACCGACGAACAGGAAACTGCCGGCGAGACGTCCCCGTTGGAAAGCCCGTCGAAATTGTTCGACGATCGTATCGTGTCCGCGGATGTTTTTCAAGATCGGATTGGAGGGCTCGTGTTTGGAAACCGTCGGAATTGAATATCGGTGTTAGCCGCGTCGGCCTCCGACGCGATGAACGGCTTCCGCTCGAAAGTTACATACCCGGTTTATCGATCGCTTGCGTTTTAGCCGCGCAGCGCGTCTGGATATTTTATTTTCGAGCGGAAGCCTTATTCTTCTTTTTTCCCCCATTCGGGGACGGGTTGAATTTTTCCGTTTTTATCGACGAACGCCAAGGTGATGTGTCCTGTCGCGAGCAAATCGTTTCCGCGAAGAACATGGTGTTCGTATTCGATTTTCACGCGGGTGATTCGTTTGATTGCCGTTTGGATGGTGAGCAGATCATCGTATCGGGCGGGTTTGTGGTAGGCGCATTCTGCTTTGATGACGACGCCGAAGAGTCCGGATTCCTCGATTTCGCGGTAGGAATAACCTTCCGAGCGAAGATATTCAGTACGTCCGACTTCGAAGAAGGTGAAATAATTACCGTGATAGAGTACGCCCATTTGGTCCGTTTCTTTGTACCGGACCCGAACTTGGGTGTGATGGGTTGTTGGCGTCATCAAGAGCGAGGGGATCGGCGTTATTATTCGATAAACACGATGTCGTTCGAGTTCTATACCGTAGCACGGTAGGGCGGTTGCTTCGGCCTCACGAACGCCGCCTCGCCGTATATTCTAATGAAAGATTCTCATTCGAAAAGCTCCCGTTGAAGTTTTCCGATCGCGGCGGACGGCCAGCAGGAATCACCTTCTTGATCAATCACCGGTTTCGTGATAGGATGCCGTTGCTTGTCGATTCCCGCAAACAAGGTTTCCGCCATGATCATTCGAATCTGCGCCTGCCAGTTTTATCGCCGCATTTCTCCAGAGACCTTGGCGGCGGTTTCTTCGGCGGCCCGGGCGGCGGCGGTTGACTGCGAAATCGTCCCCGATCTCTGTTGGACGGCGGCCAAGGCTCCCGAAAAACTTTCAGAATTTGCCGTTGCCGACTTCGTGCTTGCCTGCCAACCGCGAGCCGTCCGCTCGTTGCTGGGGAATTCCCAAACCGTGCGTTGCCTTGACATCCGTTCGAGTTCCCCACAAGAAATTCTCGACGCCCTGTCGTTGCCCCAAGCAGAGAAATGTGAAGAAAAATCTTGTGAAACGTTGCAGTCCGACTGGATTCCCTGGTTTCCCGTCATCGACGCCGATCGCTGCATCCAGTGCAAAAAATGCGTCGATTTTTGCATGTTCGGCGTCTATTCGATGGAATCGGAAAAGGTTTGCGTGACACGGCCTGACGCCTGCAAAACCGATTGCCCCGCCTGCGCGAGGATTTGCCCGCAAAACGCGATCATTTTTCCGAAATCGGAGGAAGAACTCGTCAACGGTTCCCTCGCGGAGCCGGTGAAACCTTCTCCCGAAGCGAAAGCGTCGTTTGCGGAACGGTTACGGAATCGGAAGCCCGTTCGACTGTTCAAGGAGGACGAGTAATGAATCCAGTTGCGCTGCTTCGGATTGCGACCGGCTGTTCGTTCAACGTCCAACGAAATCTGCTCCGTTTCGCTTGGAACGGTAACAAAGCAGTCGGGGCCTTCGAACGTCGCCGAAAACGGAACGAGCCGTTTTTTCCCGCGTTTTTGATGCTTTCGATCACGAACCGCTGCAACCTGCGCTGCAAGGGATGCTGGATTGAACAAACCGACGAGCCGCGACAGCTTTCGTTGCGGCAAATGCAGGGAATCGTCGACACGGCGGCGAAGTACTGCTCGCGGTTTTTCGGTGTTTTGGGTGGAGAACCGTTGTTCCACCCTGACGTTTTCACGTTGTTCGAAAACAATCCGCGTGCGTATTTTCAACTTTTTACGAACGGAACGACGTTGGACGCCGCGACGGCGACCCGTTTGGCGAAGCTCGGCAACGTCACGCCGGTTGTCAGCGTCGAAGGATTGGAACAGGAGTCCCATCTTCGGCGGGGACGGAAGGACGTTTTCGCCCGAACCATGGCGGGTTTGGAAGCCTCGGTCAAAGCGGGACTGTTTACCGGCGTCGCGACGAGCATCAACAAACGGAATTTCGACGAACTCGTCGACGTGAAATTTCTCGACTTTCTCGTTCGAAAAGGGGTTCATTATATTTGGTACTATATCTACCGTCCCTGTGGTTCCGAACCGGACGTTTCCGCGGCGTTGGACGAGGACCAAATCGTCGCGCTGCGCCGGTTCATCGTCGAACAGCGTTGCCGGGCGAGGCTGCTCGTCGTCGACGCCTACTGGGACGCCCGGGGCCGGGCCGTTTGTCCGGGAGCAATGGGTTTATCGCACCACATTTCACCGAACGGCGGCATGGAGTTTTGTCCGATCGTACAGTTCGCGGGAGGATTTTTGAACGAAAACGCCTCGAATCTCGAATTCCTGTTGCAGGAAAACCGACTGCTCGGCGACTTGCGGGCTTTCTGTGCAAAAAAAGGCCGGAATTGCGTGTTGATGGAATCCCCCCGTGAATTGGCGGAGTTCCTCCGCGAACACGAGGCGGCGGATTCTTCCGGTCGGGATGGATTGGGCGAACTTTCCTCCCGTGAACCGATGGTCTGCCACGACGTCAAGGGTCACGAGATTCCGGAAAAATCGTGGGCTTATCGTTTCGGTAAAAAAAGATACCTGTTCGGATTCGGAGCGTACGGGTAAGTATCGACGTTCCCCAAAGAACCGGGGACGAAGGCGTACTCGCCGCAGTCCCCGGATAACAATCACATGACGGTTCCCCGACAGCCGCAAATCGTTCCGCAGGATCCGGAAATCCGGTTACGGATTCGCGACGCTGCGCGCCTGTACGTCGAACGGGAGAAACTCGTTCCGCCGCAAACCTTGGAGCGATTGCGAATTCATGCACGCCGTTGTTGGGAAGCGTCGGAATCTCTTGAAAACGGTTTCGGCGACTTTGTACTCGTCATGTTGAACAACGCGCTCTGGGAACAATGGTTCACGACGATTCCGGCGGACAAACGGCTGTTGTTGTTGCCGTTTTGTCTCAGGAATCAAGCGACCTGCAAGGCCGAACGCGACGACTGGGGACTTCTTTGCGAAGAGTGTCATTGTTGCGATATTCCAAAGCTGACGAAACGGGCGGAACAACTCGGCATGCCGGTGCTGGTCGCCGAATCCAGCAGCCGGGTCGTCGAATGGGTCGAGAACGACGACATCCAAGGCGTCGTCGGCGTTTCGTGCATGAATTCGCTGGAAAAAGCGTTTCCCGCGATGCTGCGTTTCGCCGTTCCCGGAATCGCGGTACCGCTGTTGCGCGACGGTTGCAAGGACACGGACTTCGACCGCGATCTGCTGGACGAAGCGTTGGCGACCGCCGTAGACGTCAATTCCCGTAACGTTTCTCACGGCCGGGTCCGTGAACGATTGGATTCGCTTTTCACTCCTGCCGGAGTCGGCCGATATCTTCAGGCATCGACGCGGTATTTGCATGGTTTTTCCCACGAAGTGCTTCGCGCTCTTTGCGGTAACGGGAAACATTATCGTCCGATGATTACCTTCCTGAGTTACGCCGCCTTGACCGACGGCGGCGACTGGCCTGAATTCCTGGACCCGATCGCGCTGGCCGTGGAGTGTTTTCACAAAGCGTCCTTGATTCACGACGACATCGAAGACGCCGACACGTTGCGTTACGGAAAATCGACTTTGCACGAATCGATCGGAATTCCCGCGGCGCTGAACGTCGGCGACTTCCTGATCGGGGAAGGTTATCGGCTGTTGAACCACGTTTCCGTGCCGCTCGACATCCGCGCCGATCTTACAGCGCAAGCCGCACAGGCCCATTGCGAACTTTCGTTGGGGCAGGCACAGGAACTCGAGTCGCTTCAAACGAACATCCCGCTGGAACAATGCCTTGAAACGCATCGCCTGAAAACGGCTCCGGCGTTCCGTGTCGCGCTGGCCATGGGAGCGATTTCCGCCCGGAAACTCGATCGATTTCGAGACGTTTTTTACGAATTCGCCGATTCGCTGGGCGTCGCTTATCAATTACTGGACGATTTGGAGGACACGCACGAAAATCCAGCCTCGGTGGTGGATTGCCTGATGCGCAATAAAAACATCGAACGGGACGTCGCTCGCGCGGAAATCGCCGATCTCTACGAAAATTACCGCGAACGAACCTACGACATTCTGGAAAAGATTGAGGCTCCCCGATTGAAAATCACCCTGTTCCGCCTTGCGGGAAAGGTGCTGAAAGATGCCTGAAAAGCCCCTTGGCCGCATCGTTCGACGACGCGATGAAGCTCGAAAAAACAGAACCTTCAGCGAATCGTTCTACACGACCTGCCTCCGTGGTTTCAAAAACATGTCGACGGAAGCGACGAAGCTTTTACGTTCCACGATTCCGTCCCTTCAAGGCGGCGATGGGTTTTTCCTCAACAGGGCGGGACGCGAAGATTTGTATTACACATTTTTCGGCGTTTTCCTTTCGCTGATTACACAATCGAAAATTCGCCGGGACGCCTGTCGGCGACGTATCGCTTCCGTTGATTTTACGTCACTGGATCTCGTTCATCGTTGTGCTTTTCTGCGAGTACAGGGCATGCTCCAACTTCTTGCCATCTCGAAATTTCCAGGAATTGCCGGTTTTTTTGCACGGCGAAGAAAGCCGAACGAAAACGAGCTCGAAAAGCTCCGTTCGCTCGACAATCTCTCCGTCATGCAATATCCGCAACGGGACAAAAACTCGCCGTATTCCCGTTTCCTCATTGAAACGACTTTCGACGATTTCGGATTGAAGCAGTCGACCGCGAATTTCGACGACTATCGTTTGCCGAACGGACTGTTCGCCAACTTGAAAAACCATCCGACTTACGGCGTCAACGCAACGGCCGCCTCCCTGTTTCTTCTTCCCGACGACTGCCGCGAGGAAACAGTCGCCGCATTGGCTCTGTTACAGCAATTCGACGGCTCGTTCAAGGCCGTCGAGTCCGCTGTTGAAGGAGATTTGCTCTCAACGGCGACGGCGGTGTTCGCCCTCCAAAGTTTCGAAAAAACGCCGCCGAGATCAATCAAACAATATTTACGAGACTGTTTTCGGGAGACCGGTCTTTTTGCCGCGACGCCTGACGATCCGTTTGGCGATCTCGAATACACGGTTTACGGCCTTTTGGCCATGGGAACGGCAGAACATTTTTAGCCGCGTCGCCCAGGACGCGATAATGTTCGTAAAATGTCGTCCGGAAAGCATACGGGGATCATGCTCGAAAAACTCAAATATTCGTTGCTGCAACGTCGCGGACCGGACGGTTTTTTCGAGAGCCGACTTTCCGATTCCGCCGTATCGACGGCCGTTGCCTGCATCGCTCTTGAAATCGCGGATCCGCGAGTATTCGCACAAAATATACGGACGGCGAAGGAGTGGTTGGTGACGGCGCAAAACGAGGACGGACTCTATGGAGATTCTCCGGAATCCCCCGCGAACCTGACGGCAACGTTTCTCGCATGCGTCGCTCTGGATCGTACGAAAAGCCATGCGGACAAAACGGAGAGGGCGAAAGCCTGGCTTCTTGAGCGGTTCGGTGATTTTTCTTTTGCGTCCGTCAAAAAAGGTTTTTTGTCCGAATACGGCAAGGATCTGACTTTTTCCGTGCCGATTTTAGCATTGGCAACCACCGCGGGGTTTTTCGAGGACGCCGGGCATGCTTGGCGGAACATGCCGCGATTCCCGTTCGAGGTCGTTCTTTTTCCCGAACGATTATTCAGGCATTTGAATCTCCCGGTCGTCAGTTACGCGATTCCGGCGTTGATTTGCGTCGGACTCGCGCAATTACGTCACACTAATCCGGGGATCGTGAAAAAACTCCGTTCATTCGCGACGTCTACGGCTTTACGGGTGTTGGCGGCCAAGCAACCGTTCAGTGGAGGCTTTCTCGAAGCGGCGCCGTTGACCGGTTTTTGCGCGATGTGTCTTTGCGTCGCCGGCTTTGAAGACCATCACGTTACGAAATCGGCGTTGAAATTTTTAGCGGAAACGCAACGGGAGAACGGTTCCTGGGCGATCGATCGGGATTTGAGGCAATGGACCACGTCGCTCTCGCTCGTTCCCCTGTCACGATTCATGACGGCCGGGGAGAAACGACGCTACCGTGAAGCGTTGAATCTCCGGCAGGGAAACGTCGAGCACCCGTTCACCCGCTCCGCTCCGGGAGGCTGGGCATGGACGACTCATTCAGGTGGTGTTCCCGACGCCGACGATACGTCCGCCGCGTTGATCGCTCTTCATCACCTGGGAGAACCGTTCGGCGATTCCATCCGTAACGGAATCGAATGGTTGTTGGGTCTGCAGAATCGAGACGGCGGAATACCGACTTTTTGTCGTGGTTGGGGAGCCCTTCCTTTCGATCGGAGTTGCCCGGATATTTCCGCGCACGCTTTCAAGGCTTTTTCGTGTTACGAAAACGAAATTCCGGACAGGCTGCGTCAACGTGTCGCGATCGGAAAGAAAAAGATATTACGTTACCTGGAAAAAACGCAACGAAAAGATGGTTCGTTCGTTCCCCTTTGGTTTGGCGACCAAACGGCCCCGAACAAGGAGGCTCCCGTTTACGGCAGCGCCGTCGTCCTCGAACATTTGCAGGGACTCGACGAACCGTTTCTCGAAGCGACGAAAAACTTCCTTCTCGCCAGTCAACACGACTCCGGCGGATGGAGCGGAGGAGGGGACGGCCCTGATTGTGTTACGGTAACAGCACGCTGCGTTTCGGCGCTCGCTTCCTGGCCGGACACCAAGACGGCCGTCCGCCGCGCTCTGGAATACCTCCAACCTTATGGGGAGAGTCCCGATTCGATTCCGCCGGAACCGATCGGTCTGTATTTCGCCCATTTATGGTACAGTGAAGAACTTTATCCGTTGATTTTCCTGCTCAATGCCTTCCAAGAGGCCGATGAATGGGGAGCGGGAGTTGTTGCGAAAGAGTCGTCGTCGCGTTTCGTTTCCCTCGACGGTCCCGTTGCATCCGGATAGATTTTCGTTGTTCTTTCGTCCTTCCCCACGTCGCGAACCGATTCGGCAATCAACGATTTTATTGAAGCGTTATTGAAAAAACATGGACGGTGAAACAAGCATGCCGCGAATACCGGAACGCTCGCCGACGGCCCATAAAGGAACGTTCGGTACGGTTCTCGGTATCGGCGGCTCACGTGGAATGAGCGGAGCTGTTTCGTTGGCGGGACGAGCGGCGCTCGTTTGCGGCGCCGGATTGGTTCGGTTGGCGGTTCCTGATCCGATTCTCGAAACCATCGCCGGACTCGATCCGAACTACACGACAATTCCGCTGCCCGCTGATCGGAGCGGTCGGATTTCGTTTTCCGCAACAGAAACAGTTCTTCGACAGGCCGAAACCGCAACGGCCGTTTTTCTCGGTCCTGGTTTGGGGCGTTCCGCCGGTCTCGATGTTTTCGTCAAGAAAATACTGCGAACCGTTGAAAAACCCCTGATCGTCGACGCCGACGCCCTGAACGCTTTGGGAACTCCCGTGGAACCCTTCGGCTCGAATATCGTGTTTACGCCGCATCCCGGCGAGTTCGCGAGACTCTCGGGTTCGTCAACGCCGTCGGAAGAAAAACCCGACGAACGAATCGCCGCCGCTCGGGAATTTTCGAAACGGCTTGGCGTCGTACTGGTTCTCAAAGGACACGCAACGCTTATCGTTTCCGGCGACCGTGTTGCCGTGAATTCGACCGGTAATCCCGGCATGGCGACCGGTGGAAGCGGCGACGTGCTGACCGGAACAATCGCCTCACTGCTCGGCCAAGGGTTCGCCCCCTTCGACGCTGCTCGACTTGGCGTTTATCTCCATGGCTTGGCCGGTGATTTCGCGGCCGCCCGACTTGGTCAGGCGTCGGTTCTCGCAACGTCGATCATCGAGTCGCTTCCAATCGCCCTGCGAACGGTGGAAGCGACGCCGAAAACGTGAGCGAGGGAAAACCGTCCGAAATCCTCTGCTTCGGAGCTCCTGCAGGAAAGCGGTTCCGAGCTGATTGATTTCGTGGATGGGGGGATCGTCCAGGATTTCGACAAGCAGACTGATGGTTTGTCGGCACCCGGATAGTGTATGATTATCTTTTTCCTGGAGGAAAAGGGGTACGTACTCTGATCTGAAGAGAATGTCACTTATCCTTATATTGTTGCGCAGCTCGAACGCGGATCGCG
Organism: Thermoguttaceae bacterium; assembly: GCA_031548665.1. GTDB lineage: Bacteria > Planctomycetota > Planctomycetia > Pirellulales > Thermoguttaceae > WRKP01. The sequence goes on along the minus strand of JAVBQW010000010.1, from coordinate 17,482 downwards.
GCGTGACCGCGAACACTTCGTTGAAATTTCGTATTGCAGGAACGCCGACGAGACACAGGCCGGGAATGAGGTTTTCAACGAAAAGGTCAACCCGCTCCCCAACCGGAAAGTCGAGAAAGAAATATTTCTTTGGGGGCGCCCTCGACTTTCAGCTTGCGTTTGTACACTTTATCCGCTGTTTGGATATAAAGCACGGAAGGGTCTTTTTTTCCGAACGCGACTCCCTTGACTTCGGCATAACCGTCGTCCTCCATGACCGACAGGATCAAGCGGCTGCGTCCGTTGCGATCCAAGACGTCGACCCCCAAACGGGTTGCGACATAGAGTCGACCATCCTTGTCGAAACAACAAGCTCCCGCGCCGAGATCCTCGTTGGTATCGGGAACGTGAAACCAGTAAAACCGCTGCCCGAATTCCAGAGTTCCATCCCCGCGAACTCGATAACTTCGCCCCCAATGCGTTCGACTTTCGACGACCGCCAACCAATTTCCGTCCGGCATCAGGGCGACACCGGTCGGCGCGATAAGACCTTCGGCGACGACCGTTTTCGTACCGCCCTGTTTTTGAAACGTAATCGTTCCCTTGTTCGAATCCGTTTCATAGAAACTTCCGTCGGGCAATTCGAAGCGATTCCCGGTTTTTTCGAGCTGTTTTTTGACCGCTTCCGTTTCCTTGGCTTCGACAAGCGTCCAGGATTCCTGGGGATCGACGAGCTGTTTCAAAAATTCGTTCAGGCTTTTTTCCGGTCGGGCGACAATCGGTTCCGGCCAATCTTTCCAGAGCCAACGCATGGCATCGGGAAAAATCGCGTCGGCTTGACGCCCACTGTGCGGACCGGTTCCCCATTCGTGACGCACAGCGTAACCGGCGAATTCCAACGCCCGTTGCAAGGCGACGTTACCGATCCACCAATCGCCGACTTCGGGACCGCCGAGCCATTGGTCGTGATGACCGTCCTGCATGAAAATCCGAATCGGTTTCGGTTCCGTTTTTCGTACCATTACGGGATAGCGGTCGCCGCCTCTCATGCACACAAAGGTTCCAATCGCCGAAAAAACGCGACGGAATTGGTCGGGACGTTCCCAAGCCAGCGTAAACGCCCCGATACCTCCCGTACTGGCGCCGGCGCAACTCCTGTCGTTCGGGTTCTTCGACAAGCGAATCGCCGGTCCGCCGTGCTCGGTACGTTTTTCGACTTCCGGAAAAACCTCTTCGATCAGAAAACGGCAGAGCGAATCGCTCAATCCGTCGAACTCCCAGCTCCGGTTGAATCGATGATTGTCGTTGTCCGTCGGTGAAGGGACCGTCCCGGAAGGAAGCCCGATGCCGATCGTCACGGGCATCTCGCCTTTGTGGATCAAATTGTCGAACACGACCGGAGCATGGAAGCCCAAACCGTCCAATCCGACATGGACGCACGCGGGTTTTTCTCCCGTATATTGGGCCGGAACGTAGACGTGAATATTCCGCCGAGTCCCTGGAAAGATCTTCGAATCATTCAACGGAAATGTAAAAAATTTGCCCTGTGGAACGCCGTCCTGACGTTGCGAATCAGGACCGAGTTGATATTCGTCGTTCATCGGTCCGGACGGTAAAGGATCCTCCCAACCTTTAGGCATCTGGGCTCGAACGGTATTGAAAGCCATTAAGAGCGTCAACAGAGAGAGAAAAACAAGGGGGCGTTTCATGGAAAGAATAAAAGTGAAAAGGGTTATTTGTTACGGTTTGTCGACGACGATGTCGAAACGTCGGAAACCTCCGGGGTTCACTTCACAAGTCAAGCCGGAGGTTTCGGGATTACAAAACTTTCGGGCGACCTTTTCGATGGGGGCGCCTTGGTGAACGGTATTGTCAGCCCCTGCAATGTTGGGAACTTCCGCGGTCCCGGTGAGCCAAATTCGATACTTTCCCGGCGGAATCCCCGGGCCGTTGCCGTTTTGGGCGGCAGGGGCATAACGACCTTGCCGATCAATCGCCCCCATGAAGGTCGTTTGTCCGGAATCGAAATTGATCATCCCCTTCGTGACGGGCGTACCGTCCGGGAACGTTACGGTGCCGTTCAACATGACATTGTCGGAACACCCGCCGACCAACAGGACGATAATCGCGATGAAAAAGAGCCTTTGCAAATACATGGAAGCCATTTTATCGGTTACGGAATCGATGCGGTCCCGCCGTCGCACACGTCGGCGAGTTCGTGAAGCAGGATTTTCGATGTGTTGTCGCTGATGCTTCGAACCGAGCCGTCGCCGATCAAAAAATTGCATAGGCCGACATGATTGCTGCCGAACGGTATGGTCGACGCCCAAAAGCTCATGATACCACCTCCATTGCCGCAAAAATAGGGTTCGGACGGAGATGAAACAATGCAAAAATCAAAGCCGCGATGGATGGCCCTCGCATAACTTTGTGAAGAACCGTCATAAGGCCAGGCATACTGGTACCCGCTGTCCCATCCGTTGGCGATCGGGAACGACGACGACTGAAATGCGTAGACAGGAATGTATTTTTCTCCGACCAGCAGGATATTGCCGGTTCCATCGCTCCACCACGCCATCGAATCCCTCGGTTGCCAATCGGTGATATCGGAACAGTCGTTGCCGTTGTTGCCGCTCTTTTCGTTTCGGAAAGTCGGCACGGAAACACGAAGGGCGCTGTGCCAAACTTCGACGATTTCGTTGGCCGGTCGGCCGTCGTCGCCGGAAAGGTAATTGGTTTCAAAACCGTATTGGGAATTCGCGACGTCGTTGTCTTTCGTTACGACGGCCGCGTAATCTCCCCGGGGGCCGGTACCCTGGTGAACGCCTCCGATTCCTCCGGTCGATTTGAAAAGTCCGTCCATTCCCGAACGTCTTGACGGACATTTGTAAATCGGCACGGAACAAAACCGTTTTTTCTGTTCGTCCGACAAATCGTAGTAAAAATACATGTCGGAAAAATAGGAAGTCGGATACGTCGCGGCCCAAGGGGAAAGCATCTCCCAGAGCGGTTGTTCCTCGATGTAAGGATAAAGCAAGACGAGCCAGGTCGGCTTGTTGTTGAAAACGATCAACGGCGGCAGGCCGATCCGGGTGTCGTGAAATTTGTGGACTCCAATTCCGATTTGTTTCAAATGATTCGAGCACTGCGTCCGTCGAGCCGATTCCCGGGCCGCTTGGACGGCAGGCAAAAGCAAGGCGATCAAGACGCCGATGACGGCGATAACGACGAGAAACTCGACGAGGGTGAATCCTCCGGATTCGCCCCATTTCCCGTTTGATGTTTCGGCCCTGTTTCTCACGAGGTTTTACGAGCTGCGACCTGCGGTCGCAGATACGATGTTTTCATGTTCATTCCGCGAACACAGTTTTGCAAACATTGTACTCGCTATTTACCCGGTTTTTCAACGGTAACGTCGAATGTTTTCGGGCCGCCGGATTTGGCTTCGAAGGTCAATCCCGAGGTTTCCGGCGAACGAAATTTTTTGGCGACGGTTTCTTCCGTCGGACCTTGAGTCAGTTGGCCGCGCGCATCTGGAACATTGGTGACTTTCGTGGTTCCCGAAAGAGAAACACGGTAGATTCCCGATGGTATTCCTTTCCCTTTTACACCCGGCGAGGCGTAGTGTCCTTGCGCGTCGATGGGAGCGGTAAAGGAAAGTTTGTCGGAATCGAAACTGACGAAGCCCAACGTGACCGGCGAACCGTCGTCGAATTTGACCGTCCCCGTGACTTTATAGGTTGCCTCGCCGCATCCGGCCAGACATATCAGGAGAAGTCCACACAAAATATTATATTTCAATGCCATGGTTTTATGATCGGATGAGTCTTTTGTTTCTGTATTATATCGGTCCGGGGATTACGGCGGAGTACCGCCTCCATCCCCGGCTCTTTTCGATCGTTTAATTCCGAGCGTGTCCTTATTGCGGAAATCCCGGTGCCGCGCCATCGGCGACATCGGCCAATTCGTGCAACGTGGTTTTCGAGATCGCCGGATTGATCCCGCGCACGGAGCCGTCGCCGACCATGAAATTGCAAATATTGGCGTGGGGACTGCCGAAAGGAATGGTACTGCCCCAAACGTCGCCGACTTTTTTGTCGACATACGCCGAATCCGAAGGGGAATCGACGATATTTTTGGTGAAATTACGATGAATCGCTCGAACGGAAGTAATGCCCGTATCACCGCCGCCCGGAGTATGGCTACCGCCGTCCCAACCGCGATAACCTTCACTTTCCGATTCGAAGGCATGAGCCGGAATGAATTTTTCTCCCATGACGATGACATTACTCGTGCCGTCCGCCCAATAGGCGAACGAATCCCGCGGCGTCCACTCCATAATGTTCGCGTAGTCTCCAAAACCATTACTTCCCGTGCTCCCGTTTCGGAACTTCAAATTGGCGAGTCTCATCGCCCCCCGCCACGCCGTAATCTGATCGTTGGCATTTGCCGTCGGATTGAGAAGATCCCAGTCGGCGTATGATAACGACGAATTCGGGACTTCGTTGTCTTTGGTGATCACGGCGGCATAATCGATCCGCGGTCCAGAACCGATGTGGGGATTCGTGGCCGCGTTCGTTTTCGGCAGAAAACTCGGACCGGAACGACGAGACGGGCATTTATAGATGGGAACGGCGGAAAATTGTTTCTTTTCGTCATCGTTCAGAGTCGTGCCGCCAAACCAAGCATCTCCAAATGTACCGCTGGGATAGGTTTTACTCCAGCCCCCCTTGTCACTGAGATCCCAAAGAGCACTCTGTTCGATGTAAGGAAACAAGAGCACGCTCCATGTCGGCTTATACCGAAAAACGGAACTTGGCAACACGCCGTTTTGGGTGTCGTGAAAATTGTGCAGTCCGATGGCGAGCTGTTTCAGATGGTTGACGCATTGCGTTCGCCGTGCCGCTTCACGGGCCGCCTGAACCGCAGGCAAAAGCAAAGCGATCAAGACGCCGATGATGGCGATGACGACAAGAAGTTCGACAAGGGTGAATCCTCGGGACGCACCCCATCTCTCGTTTGACGTTTCCGTTCTGTTTCTCATTTCATTCCCCCCTTTTTTCCGTAAGGTGTTATAAGATCATACATTCAATCAAAAATAGGGATTGGCGTTTACGGTATTCCCACTGACTATTCACCGGAAAGACAAGATAAGTCGTGTAATTCGTTTTCCGTAAGAGCCCGTTGAAAAAGCATGAATCGTTCCATGGAACCACGAAGGGACAGATTCGTGGTTTTCATTTGTCCCCAGAACCCGTTTCCCAATGTCGCCGCCCCGATTCGGACCGGCAAGTCGCCATCGACGGGCTGCTTGGAAATCCGTTTTCCATCGAGATAATGAGTAATACTCTTACCATCCGCATCAAGAACCGTTGCGATCGTGTACCAACCCCCCGAATGCTTTGGTTTCAGGCAGGGGGAAGACGTGTAACACAATGCGGCGCGACGCTCATCCCGCTGAATGCCCAACTGAAGGGAGCCATTGGGTTGGATTTGCCAAAAAATACTGCCGTCTCCCAAGGACTTACTCGCCAGGAGAACTTGCGTTTGCCGCCCGATTTCATCCAACCGAACCGACGCGACCAACGTCAGGTTTCGAAGGATTTCGGGAACATTCAATTCGACTCCGTCTTGCGGCATCCGAAATGCCAGAGCGTGCTGTCCGGCAAATCGTCCATCGGTTTGCCGACCGTGAAGGAGTCTGCCATCGCCGAATCGGCTCCGTCCGTCGACGGATAAATTGACGATAGAAGTGTCGTCACCGGAAAAATCGAAGTTGATCAAGAGGTCCGAGACGTCGCGAAATCGACTCAAGGTATCGCTCCAGCGTTTCATCTCCCGATGCTGCGAAGCGGCAACACGACGTTGAACGGTCTGAGAGGAAATGAAAGTCGAACGATCGGCGTTGACGGTTTCGGCGACACCTGCCTGAGAGATTCGAAAACCGCTTCCTTCGTCAAGCGTTTTCGTTCCTTCGGACACACGGGTCAACTGGACTTGCCCCTTGATAACATGCATCCGGGCTTCCTCGTCGCCGACGGACAGCGAAAATTCCGTACCGAGATCGACGACATTCATGAACGGCGTCGTCACTTCGAAACCGACCGCCTGGGAAGGGACGGAGACGCTGAGTCGCCCCCTTCCGCAATGGATTTGGTTTTTCGAGTTGAGATTGACATCGGTCGGTCCGTCGAGAACGACCCGAACGCCGGTCGAAAGGGTCAGTTCCAGCAACCCTTCTTCAACACGGAGTCGTTCCGCTTCCAATCCCTGGCCGGACTTGCGATGGTCGGTTCCCGGAGCCCAGCGGACCTCCGCCATTCCTGTAATCTTCGCCAACGGCGAAAACGTTTTTGTCGATGCGACCTTCCCCTGTTTCTGCCCGAAAAACTCCCAATAAACGGCGGAGAAAAAAAAGACGATTAAAGTCAATACGAGCACTAGCGGACGAATTCGGAATGGTTTCTCCCGTTTTACGGATCGCTTTGTCGATTGTCGGTCGCGTGTTTCCTGAAGACCTTTGGGAACCGCGACCGGGAGCGAAGGTGATTCGCAGGCAAGGCGAACGAGCGAATCGAGTCTTTTTTCGTCCATAAACACCGTCGCGTCGGCGATCGGATTCTCCTCGACCACTTTTTCGCTGGCGTATTCGACGGTTTGACGTAAACGAAAATCGACGTCGAATTGCTGAAAAAAGAGAGCTTGCAACTCGTCGGAGGCTTCCAGCCGATCCGCCAGGACGGAAGCATCCTCGTCGGACAGCGTACCGGCGAGGTATTGTTCGATCAGGTTGATCAGGACGTCTTCTTGGTGCATCATATTCGTCGAACGAAGAACAAACCGGGTTCAATTCTCAAAATGGCTTCGGAGGGAATGGACGATGCACTCTTTCAATTTGGCCCGGATTCTTCCGAGCGATTGCACGATGCTGTTTTCCTTGACGCCGAGAATAATGGCGATATCTTTGGCCGAATGCTCCAGGAAATAACGTAATTCGATGATTTGACGGCTTTTGGACGTCAGTTTTTCGATGCATTTTTTCATGGCCGCGACCTCGGCGTCGTTGGGGGGCGGATCATGCTCCGCCCGCCGTTTTTCCTGGAATTTGAGAAGGTATTCGCCGAGACGCTGAAAGTGGATTCCTTTTTCGGATTGATATTTTTTCCACTGTCTCATGGCAATGAATTTGGTCATTTGACCGAGCAATGGACCGAGATTACCGTCCTGATTCCAGTTTTTCTTTTCGCATTTCCGGATGAATTCAAGATAGACTTGCTGAATGATGTCTTGAACCACATCGAAATTGGGAGCATAAGACCGGGCGATATCGACGATCAGACCTTTGTGGGTTTGAAATAATTCGATCATTTTCTGCTCATCCATTTCATTACGCTCCGGTCTCTTTTCAGGAAGGGGGCTATACGAAATCGACCGTATCACCCCAGATACTGTCACGACGTCTCAAAAACATGACATTAAAAACCCGTTTTTTTCTTTTTTTCAGGAATCATGATTTTCGCGGGAGAAACAAGTAAAAAGCAGCCGTAAAACTTGACAAGGAACAGCCGACGGCTAAAATCAATCCCGGGGCGGAGAGGCCGTGATGCAATCTCTCGATGCCTGGTCGATGAATTCGATTGACGAGCCATGAAAGTGTACCATCAGTCAGTCTTTCCGCCGCCTCGTATCAAACACACGCTGAAAATCGAGCTGAAAATGCGAAATCCGACAATTGTCTTGTGTTGCGTCTTTGTTTTGCTGTTCCTTATTGTATCGGTCAAAGCCTCGGAATTTCCCGCATTCGAGGATTTCAAGCCGAATCGTCCCGTTTTGGAATTGCCGATTACGAATGAAAAAATCGTGCTCTCGCATTTCATGACCGGTCTCTTCGTGCGCGACTCGAAATACCGCGACAGGTTTCTTTCCTATGAAGATTTCGCTCCGGATGGAATCACCGCCCGGCTCGGCGGGGAAAGCCAGATCCTGCCGATCGATTACTATTTCAATTTCGAAATGGACGAGGTCGACGCCGCCGCCTTCCATATCCGGACCGCCAAGAAACTGGGGATCGACGGATTCCAGTTTTTCTATCCGTTTCCTCCCGGCGAGGAGTTTCAACGCAACTACGACAACATCATCATCAATTTTTTCAAAGCTGCGGAAAAGACGGGAATCGATTTCAAGCTCTGTCTCTGTCTTTGCGGTCCGCCGGTCGGCAAAGACGAAGACGAAAAAATCGACGTTTACGCCAACGGTTTTCGTCGTATTCTGGACGCCGTCGGCAAAGAGAATCCATACTGGGCCAAAACGCCGGACGGTCGATTCCTGACGTATCTTTGGGTCGGCGACGCCATGACCGATGCCGTGCGTGAAGCGGGTTGGGACTTTCGAAAAAAGGCCGACACCGTTCTTCCCCGCATGGCCTACGCTTATGAAAAACTGTCACATAAAATCGGTATCGATCAAGCGTATGTCTATCAAATACGTTGGGTCGACGATCCGAATTACGTCGAGCGTTCCCTCGAATACTTTCCCGCCATCTGGTGTTGGACGGAAAACATGAAGAACAAAACGGAATGGCTCGCGCTGGCCCGCCTGTGTAAGGAAAAGAAACGGACGTTTTCCCAAAGCGTTTATCCCGACTATTACGGATCGAAGTTGTACGAAAAAGGGGTCCACAACTACAAGATGCATCACTTTTTACGGGATCTGAAAAAAGTCGGCATCGACGACGTCGAGCATGACTATTACCAAGCGGGAGTCACCGACGTTTATCTCGATTACCTGCAACGGGTGATCGACACGGACACGCCGATCGTCAGTTTCGTGACCTACAACGATTATCCGGAAGGGCATCACGTCGCACCGGAACTGAACCACAATTTCGGGTTTTCGGTTCTTTTCAATCATTACAAAAATATCTGGCAGGGACATCCCGAAAAAAACGATACGGAATTTGTCGTCCTCGCCTATAAAAAATATCCCCATGATGCCGTACCGTCCCCGTTCAACATCCGTGTCGCTCCGAAGGACGGTCAACCGCCGCAGTTCGATCCGGCGACGGACGACGACATCCATATCGTCACGTTTCTGAAGAAGCCCGCGGAAGTTTTTTTGGGCGACCGACAAGTCGGTCTTGCGCAGGGAAAAGGAGAGATCGAAGTGTTCAAGGTTCCGATGCGACCGGGACAAGTTCTGGTCCACGTCAAACGGTCGGGAGAGAGCGTGCTCGATCTCGCCGGATCGGAGTGGATCACCGAACATCCGTTCCGTTCGGACCGTTTGACCTATTGTATTTCCACGCGATGCGACGAATACTATTCGGAAATCTTCGGAAAGGACGCTCCCCGTTATTATCTGCAACAATATGTCGAGGACGCATCGGGAACGCCCCACTGGAAACAGGGGAAATCCGTCGGCGTTCGCCATGCCGATGGAACACGAGGAACGGCGACGACGTTCAGGCCGGACCAAAAAATCGACTGGCACTGATTTTCGAATCGAAAAGAAATGGCCTTTAGGCGGGAGCGTTTGACAAAGGGTCTGTAAATAAACAACCAGTACAAACGTACAATATTAGCTGCCGCTCCCACCCCCGAGTTACGGCGCCGTATTGATTTTCGGCCGCCTCCACTCGGGGCTCTTTGTACGTGTTATTTCTTTACAGTTCCAACGCCTCAAAAAAGACCGATTTCTGGCCGTTTCAGATTATGTCGGCTATTTTTTCCAGTCCAGTCCCAGATCAAGAGCGATCGCGGAATGAGTCAGGGCGCCGACGCTGATTCGTTCGACGCCGCTCCGGGCAATGTCGCGGACCGTTGAAAGATTAACGCCTCCGGAAGCTTCCAATGCGACGTCGACCTGCATGGCGTTGCGGATACCGACGGCTTCCTTTAGCTTTTTCGCGTCCATATTATCCAGGAGCACAATGTCCGGAAGAGCCGGCAGAACCGCTCGAAGCTGCTCCAAGGTATCGACTTCGATTTCGACAATCGGTTCCGATGCTTCCCAAGCCTCGTCTCGATTCGGAAACATGATCGCGCCGGTCGCGGTACCTCCGCACATTTTGGTTAGCGTATCAAGAAATTTCTTGGCCTTTCGCACGGCATCGGCCGATTCGAAGATACCGAACTCCCGGCCAAACGCCAAATGATTGTCCTTGATCAATACGGCGTCGAAAAGTCCCGAACGGTGATTGGATCCGCCTCCGCAACGAACGGCGTATTTTTCCAATCGTCGCCAACCGAGCGTCGTTTTTCGCGTGTCGTAAATCCTCGCGCCGGTTCCTGCCACGGCCTCGACAAATCGTTTTGTCAGAGACGCGATTCCCGAAAGTCGGCCCAGTAAATTCAAGACGATTCGTTCCGCCGTCAGCAAACTTCGCACCGGACCGCGGATTCTACCGACGTCGTCTCCCGGAGCAACGGCAGCACCGTCCTCCCGCAACGGAACCCACGCCAAGACAGGATCGACGGCCGCCAAAATGATCGGGACAGCTTTCGAACCGGCAAGGACGCCGCTTTCACGGACAACGACCGTCGCTTCACCCTGCAGGGTTTCCGGGATCAACGCCCGACTCGTCAAATCGCCGGGAGTTTCACTGTCTTCCCAAACGGCAAGCTCCAACAGTTTCTTCAGTTCCGACTCGAGATGCGGCGACCAGATGTTCTGCTTGAATTCTTTTTCCATCGTTCAATGGTTCGAGGGGGAGGCAAAAGATTATTAGGAAGATTATAATCGAACGATGGACCGACCGAATTCGCTCTCATCTTTTCCGACATTACGTCGACGCGACCAACGAACATTGGCCGTGATTCTGATCGTTTGCCTGCCTCTCCTTGCGATCAGCATTTGCCAAACGTCTCCGTTGAATGAAAAGTCGGACCGTTCCTACCATTTCGAAGTCGATCCCAACAACGCGACAACCACCGAACTTCGGCTGCTGCCCGGTGTCGGTGAAAAGCTCGCCGACGCGATCGTTCTCGATCGAACTCTCAAAGGTCCTTTCAAGATACCTGCCGACCTCCAGCGAGTCAAAGGGATCGGACCTAAAAAAATCGAGGCCCTGCAGCCCTTTTTGAGTGAAATGAAGGCCAGAGAGAAAGAATGAGAGAAGGAAAACGATCTTTGACCACTCTCTCAAGTTTTTGTCTTTTGACTTTTTTGCCTGTTTTCCCAAGTTTCGACTTCACGAATTGCGTAAAATGTGCTTGAAAACGTGAAAAAAAACGAATACCGATCTTTGATAGTTTCGGAGTTGTTGGTATAATCCCCAACTTCGTGCCTTGTTTTGGGATCCGGGTTGCTCTGCAGGCCCTGATCTTCCGCTCAAGCTCCTCACCCCTTTGGTCGTCTAAGAAGGACAGATTTTCATGGCAGGTTTCAATCCATTCAAGAAGTTTCGGAAACATCAGAAGCTGGCGCTCGCGGTACTCGGCGTGTTGGCGATGCTCTCTTTTATCGTCGTTCCGAGTTTGATGCAGTTGATTCCCAATACCGACTCCCGGGCACCAAAAGATATCGCGAGTTGTCGTGAATTCGGTGCCGTCAACGACCATTCCCTGTACGTTCTTCAACAGAATCGACGCAGCTTGGCCGGGTTTTACACCGTCCTTTTCCGTCATCTGGTCGGACCGACCGGTGAGAATCGTCCGTCGCTCTATTACCTCGAAATGCTGATCAATCAGCTTTCCATGAGAGAAGGCGAAGAATCCTTGATTAACGACTGGTTGCTCGCCCGGTATGGAAAAAAACAAGGGATGTCGATCGGCACTCAGGCGATCGCCGCTTATCTAACGCAGATTACCGGCGGTCTCCTTTCCGATCCCGTTCTCGACGAAACAATGCGAGCCGTCGGTATGAATCCCGCCATGCTTCAAGCGTTGATTTCCGAACAGATGATCGTCGATCAGCAACGAGGAATGTTCGAAATCTCCCAAACATCGACAACCCCGCTGACCCGATGGAATTGGTTTCAACGCATGAATCGCAAAATCACCGCTGAAGTCGCCGCTATTCCTGTCGAACAGTTCGTGTCGAAAGTCGCCGATCCGACTTCCGCCGAGTTGCATAAGTTTTTCGAGGAAAACAAAGCGAGAGTTTTCGATCCGAACGGACCGGAATCCGGCTTCACGCTCCCAAATAAAATCGCGTTTCAATACGTCAAGGCCGTTCCGACCGCGAAAATGCTTGCCTCGATTCCTAAAGAAGAAGTCGAAAAATTTTACGAGGAGAACAAGCTAACCTTGTTCAAAAAACCGGTCACGCCGATCGGCCAACGGCCTTCAATGCCCGGCCAGAATCCGGGAAATCTCTTTCAACCCGGCGCAATGCCCTTTCCGACACCACTCAACGCTCCTTTGAAGCGTTCCGGTAACACAATCAAATTGGAAGACGATAACGCTCCGAAATCGGAAGAAAAACCGGCCGACGCCCCCAAACCAGCGGAGGCTGTCAAACCGGAAGAAAAGAAAGAATCATCCTATCGTTCGAAGGCGACGACTCGACTGGTTTCGTTCCTCGAAGAAAAACCGACGGAAGGAGCCAAACAGGAAGAAAAGCCTGCTGCCGTGAAATCGGAAGAAAAATCCGCTGACGCGAAACCGGCGGAAAAATCCGTGGAAGTCGATTTGAGCATCTTGTTTACCCCCCTGCCTGAAGTCGAGGACCAAATTCGACGGATTCTGGCGGATCGTAAGCTGAACGAGATCATTCCAACGATCGAAGGCAAGATGCGCGACTATTTCACCGCGTTCAACGTTAATTTCGATCAAGGAAAGTCCGCTCCGGAAATGCTCGATTTGAAGGCGCTGGCCGCTCAGTACGAGTTCGAATTTTTCACGACGCCGTTGATTACGGCCGCCGAAGCTCGACGTCTGGACTTCGTTCACGGAGCGAAAGAACGGCAATTCGTGGAAACCCTGTTCCAAGGGTCGCCGATTCTCTTTGAACCGCAACTCGTCGAAGGCGATTCCGCCAAATACCTGTTCTGGACCACGGAATTTTTCGGCCAAAAGCAGCCGGAAAGTCTCGATGAAGTTCGTGACATGGTCTTGGCTCGATGGAAAGAAGTTCAAGCCAGACCGTTGGCCATGAAACGAGGGGAAGAACTCCTTCAGCAAGCCAAGACGTCCGGAAAACCGTTGGCTGAAGCCCTAAAAGACTTGAGCGACGTCAAGGTCGTCGACACCGAACCGTTTACCTGGAAGAGTTACGGCGAATCGATGCTCGCCGCATTTTTTGCCATGCGGGGCGTCGAGCCGCCGCTCGGGGAAGTTCGTGAAAAAGGCGTCGCCGTCGGCGACTCGGAAATCGATAATAAACTGATCGTTGCACCGGGCGAAAAATTCATGGAAACCGCCTACGGCCTCGGTATCGGAGAAGTCGGCGCCGCCATGAACCAACCGGAAACGGTCGTCTATATCGTTCGAGTGACGAGCAGTTCGCCCTCCGAGGACGTGTTACGGGAACGTTTCCAAACGGCTCCGATCTCCGAATATCGACTTGCCGGGCTGCCGGAAATGATCCGCGAATCCCGAGAAGCCTGGATGAAACGAATTCAGGACGAAGTTGGTTTCAAATGGATCCGAAAGCCCGTTGCCCGCCAATAGTCGGCGTTCCGCTTGCGTTTTAGCCGCGCAGCGCGGTAAGTATTTACGTATTTCGGTGTATTTCAATGAAATCGATCGACGTTTATCCGCTGCCGTCGCTGTTCGAACCGCAAGACTTGAAGGGAACCTGCGCCGTCGTGATCGATGTCCTTCGAGCGACCACGACAACTTTGTTTGCGTTGGCTTCCGGCGCGGAGAAAGTTGTCCCCTTGCTCGACGTAAACGAAGCCCTGCAACGAAAAGCGGACGCCCCTCCGGGATCCGTTGTTTTGGGAGGCGAACGTCGCGGCGTTCGGATCGACGGTTTCGATTTGGGCAATTCACCGGAAAGTTTTTCGCCAGAAGTTGTCAACGGGAAAACCGTCCTGTTCACGACGACGAACGGAACCGTTGCGATGCACGCGGCTCGATTTGCGGAACCGATTTTTCTCGCTTGTCTGGCGAACGCGGCGGCGGTTGTCGAAACTCTGAGCCGTTTCGACCGGATCAGCATTGTCTGTGCCGGAACGGACGGCGAACCGACGGAAGAAGACCTGTTTGCCGCCGGTTGCCTGACCGAACGGCTCCAACGACACAGCGGATACGCCTTTCGACTGAATGTTCAGGCGACGACCGCGATGGAACTTTGGAGTCGCTCGTTTTCCCTGGCCCGAGTGGTCGGTGAGGAAAAAATTCCCGTCGAAGCGTTGGCCCAAGTTCTGCGGCGAAGTCGCGGCGGCTCGAATCTGATGGAACTCGACCTCGGTGCCGATATCCTGACCGCCTCGCGATTGGATTCGATTGATCTCGTTCCCCGACTGATCGACGGCGACGTCGTTTCCTAGTGATAGCGGAAAACGAAACGATACGTTGTAAATGTTCGGAATTCTTGATAGAATTTTTCCACCAGAACGTTTTTTCCTTTTCCGGAGCATAATATGATTCCTTCCCAAATGATTCCATTGACCCGATTAACGGACGACGCGGAAGATATTTTTCGACATCTCGGCGAAAACGACGAACCGCTCGTTGTTTCGCTCGATGGTCGTCCTGCTGCGGTCATCCAGGATTTCGAACGTTACGAGAAAACGCAACGGGGAATCGAACTTTGGAAAGTCCTGTCCCTTCGAATTCGAGACGCCGAACGGAATCCGACTTTATCCGTTGAAGAAGCGTTCGAGGAAATCGAAACGAATCTCGCGAATCTGGAGCCGTGAAACTGAAATCATGAAATACGCGATCCGGTTGACAAGCGAAGCCAAACGGGACATTAAGGAAATCGCTTTCTACATTGCCCGACACGATTCTCCCGGCAAAGCGGTGAATCTTGTCAAGAAACTGAAAACAACAATCGATGGCTTGAATACATCTCCCGAACGCGGAGCCTATCCTGAAGAATTGTTGTTGCTCGACATTCGGGAAATACGGGAAATTCATTACGGCCCCTATTACAACGCCAAAGCATATTTTATCAATATTTTGCCACGGAAGACACGGAAAAATCACGGAGAAATTCCTTGCATCATCTCCATCCGTGTTCCTTCCGTGTCTTCCGTGGCTAAAAGCAATTTTAGGCTTGGCAGGGTACTATCGGATTTTTTATCGTATTGCCAAACAAGTCGTCCAAATTCTCGCTGTTGCCGACGGCCGTCGGGAGTTGCAGGCATTCCTCGTGAACCGGGTGTTTCAATAGTCCCGCCCCGACGCGCTGCGCGGCTAAAACGCAAGCGGAACCCCGGCTGGTATCTTGATTTCCTTTGCCGATTCCGCTAATCTGGGTTTGAACACGTTTTTTCGTCTTCGAACAAGGAAAACCGATATGATCTCTCGAAATTTATCACGGCGCTCGTTTCTTCATCTTGCAGCGGTTGGTTTGGCGGCTCCGTTTTTCGTTCCCGGTGATGCGCTCGGCAAAAACGGCGTCGTCGCGCCCAGCAACCGATTGACGCTCGCCGGAATCGGTATCCGACATCGCGGAACCTACGATCTTGGTTTCATGCTTCAGCAACCGGACGTTCAATTCGTTGCAATCTGCGACGTCCAACGGGATCGGCGACTTGCCGTCAAGGAAATCGCCGACAAAAAATACGGCAACAACGATTGCAAAATGTACCGCGACATGCGGGAAATGCTGGAGCGGCCCGATATCGACACGGTGCTGATCGCGACCGGCGACCGTTGGCACACGGCGGCATCCGTTCTCGCGGCAAGGGCCGGCAAGGACGTTTACAGCGAAAAACCGTGCTGTATCTCGATCGACCAATGTCGGATTCTCGCCGAAGAAATGCAGCGGCACGGAACCGTTTTCCAAGCCGGAACACAGCGACGAAGCATCGAGAATTTTCGAGCGGCGGTCGAATTAGCCCGGAGCGGCAAGCTCGGGAAGATTCATACCGTTCACGCATCGATTTACAATCTCCAGGTCCTCCATGATTGGTTGCCCGCCGAGCCGCTGCCGGATCGCGACTTCATCGATTGGGATCTCTGGCTCGGCCCGGCTCCGTGGAGGCCGTTCAGCTCGAAATACGTCAACGGCGGCGGAGGAATGGGCTGGGCCGCTTGGCGAGCCCAATACGATTTCGATTCCGGAGCCAAGCTCCATGATTGGGGCGCCCATACGGTTGATCTCTGTCAATGGGCCGTGACGAACGACGACACGGTTCCCGTCGAATACGAAGCGGACGGCGGAACGGTGTACGCCCGGTATGAAAACGGCATCAAGCTCGTGATGCGGCCGGACGGCTGGCTCGGACTCGGAACCTGTCCGGTCCGTTTCGAAGGCAGCGAAGGCTGGGTCGAAACCGGCGATACCGGACAAATCGCCGTCTCTCCAAATTCGTTGCGTGGCGAGATGCACGTTTCGGCGGATTTCGACGGACTCTCTCCGATGGAACATTGCCGCGACTTCTTCAACTGCGTCAAAACTCGAAAGCAGCCGATTTGCAATGCCGATGTCGTGCGGCGTTCCCACATTGCCTGTCACGCCGCCGCCTTAGCGTGGAGTCTGGGCCGCAAACTCCGATTCGATCCCGTCAAGGAAGAATTTCTCGGCGACGACGAAGCGAACCGCCTCCGAATTCGAGCCATGCGGGAACCGTGGAATCTGTCGTAAGCAGATCATCGCGGGATAAGGCTTTCGCCAGAAAATAAACCGCCAACTTTTGAGTGAGAGGGTGAAAGGGTGAGAGAGTGAAGGGAAAAACACAAGATGCGTTCTATCAAGCGGTTGCGTCTCTCCCACTCTTTCACCCTCTCACCTCTCTGTTTTCGGCATGAAACTTTCTGGCGAAAGCCTAAGGCTTCCGCTGGATAGTAAAACCCATCAGGGAGCGTTTTCCGATTGGGGGCGAAAGATGGAGCAAAATACCGCGCGAAAGTTGTTGACTTTTGAATTTTCGGCCTGAAAGGCCATTGCATTTCAGCCCAGGGCAAGGCGTATTCGCCGCCGCCCTGGGAGACCGGTCGTGTTTACCAACCGTCGCCCTGTAAGGGCAGTGCCAAGCCGGTGTTGCGCTGCCCTTTCAGGGCGAACATTTTGGAGGGGGGCGTCAACCCAGGGCGACGCCTTCGGCTCGGCCCTGGGCTGTAATGCAATGCCCCTCCGGGGCGAAATCGGTTAAAGATCAACTTTTACGCGACTCTCTCGACTTTTCACGATCATTTTCGCCCCCAATCTGAAAACGCTCCCAACCCATCATTAAGTCAATCCGCGCTGCGCGGCTAAAACGCAAGCGGAATACGACGGGTGATGAAACTTTTGAGCAAAAGCCTAATACCCTGCCAAGCCTAAAATTGCTTTTAGCCACGGAAGACACGGAAGGAACACGGAAGGAGATGATGCAAGGAATTTCTCCGTGATTTTTCCGTGTCTTCCGTGGCAAAATATTGATAAAATATGCTTTAGCGTTGTACCA
>JAVBQW010000267.1:0-4797 GCA_031548665.1 Thermoguttaceae bacterium | reverse complement strand
ACGGCGAGTTGCGCGTCGCCGGTCCAGCCGTTCTTCTCCCGGTGCGGACAGTCGGTCGGCACGCCGTTCACGAAATTGCCCCGATACGACCAGAGCGTCGCCTTTTGGATTTTGTTGAACAGTTCGTTCGAGCACTCGAACTTCCCCGCCGACTTGAAGTCGTTGTTCACCGCACAACACGTCACGGTCTCCGCCGTCGGCGGCTTCGAAAGTCCGGTGATCTCGACGTATTGGAATCCGTGATACATGAATTTCGGTTCGTAAACGCCGTTCCCTTGAAATCGATCGACCTGAAATTCCTTGTCCGGACCGAACCCCGGCATGAACGGAACGTGATGCCGATAATGAGCGTCGATCGGCTTCATGTCGATGTTGCCGTCTTTGGCAAGTCGTTCGGCGTACTTGATCTTGACGAAATCGTCCGATTTTTGTCCGTCGATTTTCAGACGCAGCCAACCGGCCATGTTTTGTCCCGTGTCGACGACGTACACGCCCGGTTTCGGTTCGGAAATTTTGACCGGCTTCCATTCTTCGGTAATCACGCTCGGCGGAATCGCTTCGGCGACGAGTTTCCCCTTTGGACCGTCGACGACCGTTGCTTTGCCGATGATTTTATTTTCCGTTTCGGATTTGTCGGTCTCCCCCTGGCGAATGCAATCGAAGATGATCGGACTTTCGACTTGATCCCAACTTTCGTCGCTGACGACGAGTTTTTTCGAGCCGTCGTCGTAAACGATTTCGAGTTGCGAAATCATTCTCGGAAAGTCCCGCCACGGAGCGTTGTCGAAGTTCCACACGGCGACCGAACGGACGTCGTACCAACCGTGTCCGACCAGCACGTTGAGCCGGTTTTCGCCGGGTTTCAGCGTGTCGGTCAAATCGTATGTCGAATAGAGAACCCGTTTATCGTAACGTGTTTGGGCGGGATCGAGAACCTTGTTGCCGATTTTTTTGCCGTTGAGCGACGCTTCGTAAAATCCGACGCCGGTGATGTGCAGCGTTGCCGTCTTGACCGATTTGTCGACCGTGAACGATTTTCCGAACGCCGGACTTTTCGTTTCAAAACGGCGTTCGATTTTTCCCCACGGTTCGCAATCAATCGGCCCGACTTCTATAGCGGGCTTCCATTTGTCGCTTTGAAATTCGATGTCGGTGTTCCAACCCTTCGTCGGCTCCGAAGAGGCTAGCCAATTCTTGTCGGTACAGAGATCCATTCCGGCGGCACTGGTTGCCGTTTGCCGTGTCAACCAGATAATCTGCGAATACAGGAGCAATCCCGTCGGTCCTTGAGACTTATTGCTCACTTCGACGGCGATCACGTTTTGTCCCTGTTTCAGAAACTCCTTAACGTCAATGAACCGCAACCATCGCCAATCGTTGAGGTGTCCCCAAGTTTGTGTCGCCGGTTTGCCGTTGATGAACACCTTGTACTCATCATCAGCCGTGAGCATGAGACATCCCATGTCGATCGGCAATTCGCCCGAATCAACATTGAATACGCAACGATAATATGTTTTTCCTGCCGGAGCGACACTCAAATAGGTTGCGTTTCCGGCCCAAATCCATTTGGCGTTTCCCATTGGCGCATTCGGGCGAAATTTTTCGTTGGAAGAAATCCATTTCGCTTTCCAGTCTTCCGGTTTCGTGACGCCCATGATCCAACGGGAAGGTTGACTCCAACGCGGGGCCAGCGCGTCGGGGGCCGACGCGGCTAATTTCGTTGCGTACCAGACGTTGACCTTCCAATGGCAGCGCTGCGAGGTTTCCAACGGTTTCCCGGCGTACTCGATGTTCAACGATTGGTCCGAATCCACCTTGCCGCTATCCCAGAGGTCGCCGACGTTCTTGTCGAGATTCTCCGGAGTCGACGCAACGAGAATTTGATATGCCGTCTGTACGACGTTTTTCAGTGTCGGATCCGTCGCCCGGGACTTCCAACTCAGACGCGGCTTCGGCGTGTCGATGCCGATCGGAGCCGTCATGTACTCGACGGAAAGATCGTAGGGTTCGACTTGGCCGAACGCCGTACCGACCGACAACAAGGCGGCAAGAAAAATACCGAAAATTCGCATGGTTCACACAAAAGGTTAAAGGTTGATTCGAACCATCATAAAGCGGACCAGAACGAGTTTCAAGAGGTCGAGGAAAGGTTGACCGGATTAACCGATTTGATAAAATGCCGGAATGATTCGTTATTATGTCGCCTTTCTCTGTCTGTTCCTGACGATTCCGGTTTTCGGCGAGAGTTCCGACCTTCGATTTCTCGACGGACTCTCGGAGCGCGGCCTGTTCGAGTCGGCGGAGTATTTTTATTCCGACCGAATTCACCAGGTTCCGGAATTGGAGAAAATTCCTCTCGCTGCGGAGTTCGTTCGCACGCTGACCCGCTGGACGCTCCAAACCGAACCGAATCGGCGTTCCGACCTTCTCCAAAAACGGAAGCAGCTTGAACAGGAATTTTTAGGTCCCGTCGACGATTTTTCCAATCCAGAGCGGACCTTGGCTCTCATTGAGTTGCGATTCCAGTCGATCATCGGAGATTTTTCCCTTGGT
Source organism: Thermoguttaceae bacterium (assembly GCA_031548665.1). Classification (GTDB taxonomy): domain Bacteria; phylum Planctomycetota; class Planctomycetia; order Pirellulales; family Thermoguttaceae; genus WRKP01. The sequence goes on along the minus strand of JAVBQW010000267.1, from coordinate 2,244 downwards.
GAAGAACAACGGCTCGAAGCGGCCGTCGTCCCGAATGCGGAGCGGCCGAAAGCCTTCGAGGCGGCAAGGCAACTCCTTTACGACGCCGTGGAGAAATTCAAGGAGTGTTCCAAAGCGGTTGAAGAATTGCGGCAGCGGGTCGGATCGAACGCCGATCCGGAGTTCGAACGGCGAACCTTGGCCCTGTCCCGTGCGATCAAGTTTCAATGGGGGCTCGCCCAGGAATCCATCGGGTTGAGCTTTCCGGCGGGAAGCGATGATCGAAATTTCTCCCTGAACGAAGCCGCCAACATCCTTTCCGAAGTCGCCCGGCTGCAGATTGTCGACGCTGCCGTTCTCCGGAGCCGCATCGAATTGGCGGGCTGTTTTCGGCTGCTCGGCGATCTTGAAAACGCCCGGACAACGCTTGCCGCCTTGCAAAATGCTTCGCTGAACGTTGAATTGCGATTCCGTGCCTCGACCGAATTGCTCCGCTACCAACTCGCCGTCGGCCAACTTGACGCCGCATCGAAGGAATTTTCCGCCGCTCTTGCCGACTCGACGGTTTATCCGGAATTCGATCTCGCCCGGTTAGAGTTATTCCTAGCCGTTCTTGCTAAAGCTCCGAAGGACGGTTCTGAAGAAGCGTTGGAAAATATTATCCGGTTGATTCGGGATGTCGACCGGCGGAGCGGCCCCTATTGGGGACGCCGAGCCCGGCTCGTTCTACTCTCGTCGGAATCCTCGCTCGACAACGCCGAGTTGCTGAAATCACTGGCCGACGAACAATACCGTAACGGTCGCTACGCCGAATCCGTTCGGCTCTACGATCGGGCAAGCACGGCGGCGGAAAAAGCAGGCGACGCCGAAGACGCCTACAAAAACGCCGTGTCGGCGGTCGCCGTGCTGGACGACGTCGCCCAGCGGCTCGAAACCTCGACGGCGCCTCAGGAAGATCAAATCGCTTATCGGCGTCAAACCTTGGAAGCTTTACGCAGCTTGGCGATTCGCTTCGTTCAGCGGTCGGAAGCCCCGGAACTCCATCTCAAGGCTGTCGACGGAGCCGCGAAACTCGTTCTCGAAAATCATCTGCCGGTCGACCGTTACGTTGAACTCCTGCTGGAACACGCCGAACATTGGCCGACCTCCGAGAAAACACCGCCGCTGCTCCTCCGTGCCGCTTGGGTTTGTGAGCGGCAAGAACGTCCTGCCGACGCTCTCGCCCTGTTGGAAAAAATCCCGAATTCTTCCAACATCGCGGCGGATGCCGTCGGCGTTGCCGGACGCTGTTTCGAGCAGCAGAAAGACGTCAACCATTCCGAAGTCGCCGATTGGTTCGAAAAGCGACTCTCTCCGAATGTTCCGTGGTCCGACGCCGACGTTCAATCGGCGTTGAAAGCCGTTGAGCACCGTCTCCGTGTATCCGGGGACTCCGCTGGAGTACCAGCTTCGTCTCCGGCTCTTTGGGAGAAAAATGCTCAGGAAGCCGAACGGCTGCTCCGCTTGCTTTTCAAACGGCGAACCGACTTATCGCCGACAGACAAAGCCAAAGCCTTGTCGTGTCTCGTTTCGGCGCTGACGCTTCAAAACCGGCAAAACGAAGCGGCGAAAGTCCTCGACCAATTGACCGGCGACAATTTCTCGTCGCTGCCTGCCGCCGAACAGCGGAACCTCCTCCTGACGAAGGCCCGAGTCTTCGCCGAGATCGGAAAGGTTCAGGATTCGGTCAATCTCCTGTCGGGCTGCCTGAAAGAGAAAGAATACCAAAACGATCGGGAGTTTCGAGAAACGCTCGCCGAAATTCTGTCGAAGCAGGATCAGCCGGGAGCCCTTGCTTTGGCATTGAAACTTTGGAAAGTCCTCGAAGAGCAGTCGCCGAAGAATTCCGAAGTTTGGTGGAACGCCAAGGAAAACGGTCTCCGCGTTCTACTCAAACAGGGCCGGAAAGACGACGCTCTCAAGGAATTCGAAGTTCTTCGCCTGCTCCAACCCGAACTTGGCGGAGCGACGCGGAAAGCCCGATTTGAGGGAATGTTCATTGAAAGCGAGAAATGATAGCGTTCGCTGCCCCTAATCGGCGAATGCTCCCCAATGCAACAGACTCATTAATTTCCGGCGAGAGCCTTAGGCTTTCGCCAGAAAGTTTCATACCAAAAACGGAGAGGTGAGAGGGTGAAAGAGTGAGAGGGTGGGAGAGATGTAACTGATTGATAAAACGTATCTTGCATTTTCCCTTTCACTCTCTCACCCTTTCACTCTTTCACT
>JAVBQW010000177.1:0-37054 GCA_031548665.1 Thermoguttaceae bacterium | reverse complement strand
TTCGAGCGGAAGCCTAACGGAATAGACGGAAATGAAGAATTCCGTGTTTTTCCGTCCTTCCGTGTGTTCCGTGTTAAAAAACAAACAATGAAAATGTTCGTTTTTTTGTGCAATTGTAAAGGTTATTTTGATACGGCTCCTTTCGTTTTATTTTATCAGGAAAACACCATGACTTTTACCCAAAGATCCTTTGCCATGGTCGGCCCGACACGGGTCGGCAAAACGAGTCTCCTTGCGGCAATGTACGACCAATTGAGCGACAACTGCGCCGACATTGGATGTAAACTGATCGCAGACTCCGACAGCCAGGGACTGCTCAACGAGCGGCGTTGCGAATTGCAGAACAGTACTCAGGAAGGGCTGACGGTAACAGCCTCAGGTGGAGTCGTGGGAACCGCAGAAGAACAACGGTACATATTCCGTTTGGAGATTCCAATCCGAGGAAAGGAGCCGGAGACGATGGCGCTCCAGTTCATCGACATGCCAGGTGGCTGGTACACCAACTCGGCTGGAAGTAACATGGAGGCCGCCAGTGCAAATATCTGCGGTTCCAGCGCGTCCCTCTGGGTCGTCGACGCCGTTGCCTTGATGCAAAAAAACGAGAACCGACACATCCAGGCGAACCAACCGAAATCGATTTACGACGCCTATCAACGGGCCTTCTCCAAACGCAACGACGAATGGGAGCACACCATCGTTTTCACACTGATTCGCGCGGAAACGTATGTCCGTGCCGATGATGAGAAAGACGCAACGAGAATCGAGAAAAAAAAAGAACAGGGATTCAGGGAGTTGTCGGTCCGCTTACAAAAGCTATATGGTGAGCTTATCGTCAAACTGAAAAACACCAACCCGAATCTGAAGCTGAACATCGTCATCACCTACGCCGAAACGACGGGGACTCTGTATTACCAGGCCTACAAAACCGTCGTGGAAAACGGGAAAAAGGTCGAAATGGTCGAATTCAAGTGTCCGTCCAAAGAATACAAACCTCGTGGTTGTTCCCGGCCGATCCTTTTGGTGCTCAAGGCCGTTCTTGCGGACGAACACAAATCCGCCAAGGGTAAGGAAGACGATTTACGGCAACTGCATCAAAATGTCGCGGACAAAAAGAGAGGGCTCGAACGCGCCGTGCAAGACGCGGAGCAGGCGTTTGTGAATGCGGCCAAAAAATACGAGAAATTGAATACGGTGTACGGTACTGTTAACTGGTTTATCTGGGGTGATAAATCGCTTTTAGGACAAGCAGGGCTTGAGAAAATTCGTTTGGACGCAGATCTCACCAATGCGGAAACACGTGTGAGATCTGCGGAAAACGAGTTGCGGATCGCGCAGGAAAAGCTTGCCCAAGCAGGAAACATCGTGGTTTCGTTGCATAATAAAATCACAGAACTGACGACGCTTTTGAACAAAAACGAATATGAGTACTATCGATTATAGAATTGCCGTCCAGACGCGCGGGTTCAACGAAGACTACCGTTGGTTTGGAAATTCCTCCGGCGCCGAACAGGAAGCGCGAGACATGGGGGCCGTCTTGCACAATATGAAGCCGGGAATCATGATTCGAAAATTTGGCGACGACATTTTCGGCGTCCTTATCGCCGACATTGAACGCCCCGATGCGACGGATCGAATGGGAACCCGAATCCGGATGCAGATTTACGTCGGCGGCCTCTCCGAAGCGGCTGTCCGGAGTGTGGCGGTAGCCGCCTTGGAAAATTGGGAAAACGTCATTCCTTTGCGGAACGCGGTTGTCAAAGCCGAAAACGAACGGGAATGGGATGCCGATTTTCAGACGATTTTCGGGTTCATCCAATCTCTCGTTGATCGACTTCCCGTATCGCTCGAATCTCCTCGATTTTCGGACCGGTTGTCAGGGAAGTACGATCAACGCGACCCATTAATCACCGATCTTCGAGGACACCGGTTTTCCGATTCATTGGGTTACAAATTCTATTGGGGCGGAATCCCGTCGAAAGACGGCGAAGAACTGCGGTTCACCGTCGACCGATATTTCTGTACCAATGCCACGCCCGGCGTCCTCCTGAACAAGGCAGCGTCTGGACCGATTGTGGGGCTGAGTTCCGGGCAAACTCGCGACGGTGGCTCCAAAACATCTACATCACCAGTCACAGGAAAACCTGAAATGTCAAAAAAAGTCCTGTGGGGAATGGTGGCGGTCATCATTCTCCTATTGATCAGCAACGTCTGGAGCAACTCTTCGAATGGAGCACTAAAAAAAGAAAACAGTTCATTGACGCAACAAAATCAAGAATTAGAAAAATCACTGAAAAACGCGAAGAGTCAAATAGCCAATCTTCAGAACGAGCTGTCAAAGATTCAGAACTCCTTGAAGAACGCAGAAAGTCAAAAAAACGATCTTCAGAACGAACTTCAGAAGACACAAAGCCCATAGAAAAACGGGAAGGGCTCAACGACCAACCCTCTGAACGATCTTCAGAGATTCCAGATTCCCTCTTGGTAGATGGTAAAACCCAATACACGCCATTTGACTGGAATGCCTAATCAGTGAATCCGCCATGTCGAACCTCGAAAGCCACGATAAATTTTTGCACCACATCGAGTACCGTTGCGCTCTCGTGTCGAGGGCGGTTTATCAAGATGAGATTGCCGGGCTTGAAAAGGAAGGTCTGCCCGATGCGACCGAGGTGCAAATCGACGAAATCTTCGACGGCGATTATGTCGCTCTTTTCAAAAAGAATGCGGGAGTTTTTCGGACCAAGATATTTTTCGACTGCCGAAGTGACCGATTTATCTTGGGCTTTGCCGGCACCAATCCTCTGAACATCGCCGATCTGGATTCCAACCTTCGGCAGTTTTTCGGGCACTCCGCCGAACACTACGGCTGGGGAATGGATATCGTACGACACATTGCCGAAAAATATCGCGACAAATTCATTGTCACGGGGCATTCACTCGGCGGCGGCGTTGCGACCGTTGCCGCTCTTACCGGCGGACTGGAATCCATCGTGTTCAATCCGCCCTGTATCCATAAAAACACATTGGAGCAGATTGACCCGGTTCGGATTTATCGTGCAGATAATTGCGTCCACCGTTTCGTCGTACTCGGTGATGTATTGGATATTGTCAACAAGGTTCTTGGCGTCAACCATCGCCGAATCGGTAGGAAAACACAATTGTACGGCAGCTTCACGGTACCGACATCGAGTATTCTCAGCGTGACGGCGCTTTTTCGAAAAATGATCCCCGTCGCGGGACCGATTATCGCCGTCGCCACGCCGCTCGTCGAAAAATTGGTGCAACTTCACGGTATGGAGGAAGTGTTCTACGGTCTTCGACGACATTTTTCATGAATTTTTGACACTGTATATTGCGAAACGGTATCTGACTTCGCGCCTTTGTGTCCTTTGTGAGAGAAAATGAATGCGCGAAATGGTTTAGATCGTTATACAGTAGAAGTACTACTCGATACTCCAAAATCTTCGATCGTGAACAGGGATCGCAACGTGTATCCTTTGGCCTGCAACGCTTCGGCACCGCCCTCCTGACGGTCGATGATCGCGATGACGCCGTCGACGACGGCGCCGATCGCTTCGACTTTTTCAATGGCGTCCAGCGAAGAGCCGCCGGTCGTTACGACATCTTCGACGATCACAACGTGGTCGCCGGCCGTGATGGGACCCTCGACGAACTGGTTCGTGCCGTGTCCCTTGCTCTGTTTACGGACCATGAAACCCTTCATCGGCACGTTTTCGTACGCCGCGACGGTAATCACGGCGGCGGTGATCGGATCGGCACCGATCGACATGCCTCCGACCGCTTTGGGCAGCGTCTTGTCGTTTCGGAGCAACTCGAGAATACCTTCGCCGATCAGTTTTGCGCCGACGGAGTCCAGCGTAATTTGACGGCAGTCGAGATAGAAGGTCGCCTTCTTGCCGGAGGCGAGCGTGAAGTCGCCAAACTTGAGCGACTTCTCCAAAATCATTGCTTTCAGAACGTTCTTGTCGTACATGGAAATTAAGCGTGGTTCGTGGTTTGTGTTCGTAATTCTTCTGCTTCACCGATTCCAAGTATGAGGCAAATTCCACGAAAAGCAAGACCGGAAGACCGGGACCACAGGTCCCGGCTCCGGTTCCGGGACCACAGGTCCCGGCTCCAAGTCCCGGCTCCAGGTCCCGGCTCAAGAAGCGGATGTTTCTTCCGGCGGCGACGCTTTGCGTTTTCGTACGAACAACCTTCCAAAAGGACTGTAGAGCAACGCCGGAAGAATGACGAGGTCGCCGACGAGCGCCAAGAAGAGCAAGACACACATTAACCAGGCGAACCGAGCGACCGGAATGAAACCATTCACGGCGAAAACGAGCATTCCGATTCCGCAAACAATGGTTGTCTGCGTCATCGCGGTGGCGCAACGAACGTAAGCGAAGCGAACCGCTTCCGATCGGGTTTGTCCTTCGTCCATTCCACGATAAAACCACGTCAAAAAGTGCAGCGTTCCATCAACGGCGATTCCCAAGGCGACGCTCGCCGTCATCATGGAGCCCATATCGACAGGGAATTTGCTCCAGCCCATGAACCCGAAAACGACAGCCGTCGGGAAAATATTCGAGACCATCGATAACAGACCGGACCAAAATCCTTTGAGCAGGATCATCATCGTGATCGTGATCAAAATAAAGGCGACAATGTAACTCTCGATCAAGTCGTAAAGCAATTGCGCCTGCGCACGATGGACGAGTGGAATCGCTCCGGTGATCCACGGTCTGACGTCGTGGATTTTCTTGTTCTCCGGATCATTGATCACCGCTTCCGCTTTTGCCTTGAGTTCTTCCAGCAAGGGACCGTATTCCTTATCCAGATACGCCGGAATACGAATATCCAGGCGCCAATGATAATCCGTTTCGGATTCGTTGAGAAACTTGATCTCCTCCAATCGATCGCAACGAGTCTGAATGACGCGATTGAAAGCCCGACGGTAGGCGACGGCCCGCGGCGTTGCCTTCGTTTGAGAGGGAAGGTCCGGCAAAAACGTCAATGCGGTAAGAACCGTGTTCACGGAATCGACTTGATAAACCGCGTCGCCGACCTGTCCGACCAACACGAGCTGGTCGAGCAGGGAAATCTCCTCGTTTCCTTGCTTCGGAATCGAAAGGATCAATTCAACCGGAATCAGGCCGCCGATGTGATGTTCGAGATAATCGTAATCCTGGATGACCTTCGCCTGCGGCGTAAACATGCCGTGCAAGGTAACCGTCGTTTTGATTTTCGCGATTCCTTGCGTTCCCCAAACGAGCAGTCCGAACGACGCCAATGTAATGACGAAACGGTGCCGTTCGATGTACTTCGAAAGATACAACCAAAATTCCAGAAAGGTGTTCTGTTTTCGAGGAACTTTCCAACGGTTGATCGGCGACTGCTCCAAAAGCGTCACCGTGATCAGAAAAAGAACCGCCGTCCCGAGAATCAACGTAATCGTCGCGAAGATTCCGAAGTTCTGGATCGGAACCACTTTGCTGATCGCCAATGATCCGAGCCCCATGATGGTCGTCAAGGACGCTAGAAAACAGGGGAGAAACGCCCGACGAAATGCTCGAAGCGGAGCTCCGAAGATACCGTCCTCAATCACCTCCTCCCGATAATAGTTGATGATGTGGATGCCCCCGGAAATCGTCAGCACATAACAAAGCGAACCGACGAGAATCGAAATCGAATCGGCGTGAAAATGTCTCATCGACCAGTTTTCGAGGCCGAGGGATTTGAGCCCCTCGTTGAACGGTCCGGCAATCAAACCGAGATAATAAATACACGCCTCGCCCATTTGGTTGTTGATGATCGCCGCCCAAAACACGATGAAGACGGCCCGATAACTTCGAAGGCAGAGGAAAAGGAGAACGAGGCAGAAAACAAGAAAAAAAGGAACCAACACGTTCTGCGACGAAGCGCTCGCCTCGTCGATCGCAACGCTGTCGACGGTTGGACCGGCAACGTAAACCTTGTTCGAGGGCAGATTCAACACGGTTTTCGCCGCGTTGTAAACCGCCGCGATGGCCGCATGGCGGTCCTGTCGTCCCGCTTCCGAAATAAAGAGAACGATGCAGCCTGTTTGACCGTCTTTACCGGCAATCCAGCCTTTCATCCGTTCGATCGCCTTTTCCCGGGACAACTCAAGCGGTTCGGCGGTCAATTCGTCAAGAATCTGTTTGGTCGTAAACGATCGATCGTAATAAGCTGGAGCGTTCGCCGTGGGAGTTGTCAGAAAGTCGGATATCTCTTTCTGCTTCGGATCTTCGAGTTCGCAACCTTCCCAACCGACCATCAGGAGCTCGCCCTCTTGAAAGAGCTGGAGATAATGGAAGAATGTCGTCGTTTCTTCGAACTTTGCCGGCAGCCAGTCGATGACGCTGTTCGACGCGCTCTTTCTTGCCGTACTCGCTCCGAAGAAGACGATACCAAAGAGAGCGATAAATGAAAAAAACAGTACAATCCGCCATGGACTATTCAAAAACTCCCGATTAGGCATAATACGCAAAATCTGTCAAATAAGTGTTTGGCGTTGCGGATGTTAGGTCGCAACGATTGTTCCCAAAGCGAAAATTCGAGTATAGAGCAACGATTTAATTAATCAAGGGGTTTCCAAATGCCGACAACTCTTTTCGAGCCTCAAATCTTGCGTTCCGGAGAGCGGCGTTGCGGGGCTGCAACGCTTGTCATGGTCTATCGGAGCTTCGGTTCGGACCTCGAACAGGAAACCGTCTGGAGCGAGCTGCGGAGTTATTCCGTCGGAAAATCGACGGTAAGAACGTTCCATTTGGCCCGTCATGCTTTGGAACACGGTTTGTCGGCTGTCGTCGTGCGGCTTCGGCATCCGGCGGAGTTTCTTTTCGAAGATTTTTCCTCGGTTCGGATGATTCCCGTCCATCGAATTCGTCGGGATTCCGGCAAGGGACATTTTTCGCTCTTTCTCGGAGCGGACGCCGAAACCCAAATGGTGTCGTTGCACGACCCGCAGCTCGGACCGCACCGCTCATTGAAAATTTCCGAATTTCTCGAACTCTGGACGCCGTGGGGAACCGATTGCGAAATCACGAGCAATATCGCCGTACTGATTGCCGAATCCCGAACCGAACCGACGACTTGTTCGGCGTGTTCGCGATTGATTTTTCTCGATCCATTGCGTTTTTTCCCAGAATCGGCGTTTGAGACGTCATTTTGTCCGTTTTGCGACGCTCGAACCGGGGTTTCAGATATTTAACCGAAAGAGTATAATTCGTGGAGAGTCCGTCAGAGAACGCCCCGTAGGCGGGGCGGTTAAACGATTAAACTTTTCCCATGATTCCATGCCGCTTACGCTTCCCGAAGGTTATCAGTCGACGTTGACGCAGGATTCGACGCAAGTCGCGATCAAACTCGTCAAGGACATCTTCCAGCAGAAACTCTCCGAGGCCCTGAATCTTCGTCGGGCGACGGCTCCGCTGTTCGTCTTGGCCGGAAGGGGACTCAACGACAATCTCAACGGCGTGGAGCGGCCCGTTTCGTTTCCGATCAAGTCGATGGGCGAACAGGTCGCCGAAGTCGTGCATTCGTTGGCGAAATGGAAACGTCTGAAGCTCGGACAATACCGCATTCCACCGGGGTTCGGACTCTACACCGACATGAACGCGATCCGGGCCGACGAGGATCTCGACAATCTTCATTCGCTGTACGTCGACCAATGGGACTGGGAACGAACGATCACAGCGGAAGACCGCAATCTCGAATTTCTTCGAATGATCGTCCAAAAGATTTTCCTTGCGATGAAAGAACTCGAATGGGAAGTCTTCAAGATTCATCCGCACATCACGCCGTGTCTGCCGGAAGAAATCACGTTCCTCCAGTCGGAAGAACTCTTGAAGGAATATCCGACCCTGACGCCGCAGCAGCGGGAGTTCGAAGCGGCGAAAAAATACAAGGCCGTATTCGTGATCGGTATCGGCGGCGAACTTTCCAACGGCAGCATTCACGACGGTCGCGCCCCGGACTACGACGACTGGTCCACGCCGACGGAACACGGATTCAAAGGTCTCAACGGCGACCTGATCGTCTGGAACCCGGTTCTCGAGTCGAACCTCGAATTGTCTTCCATGGGAATCCGCGTCGACAAAGCGGCCCTGCTCCGGCAATTGGCTATCCGAAACTGTGAGGACCGCAAGGGACTCGAGTTTCACAAGGCTCTCCTGGAAGACAAGTTGCCGTTGTCGATCGGCGGCGGCATCGGCCAATCGCGGCTCTGTATGTTCGCCCTGCGCAAAGCCCATGTCGGCGAAGTCCAAGCCAGTATTTGGCCCGAAGAGATGATCGAATGTTGCGCCCAACACGGAATCCCGTTGATGTAATTCTGCCGCGATTTTCCTTGACAGCGACTCGGACCACCTTTATACTTCAGTGGAACACGCTTGATTTCTTCGTTGAAATTTTTGTTCTCGATTCATTGATCGATGGCGTTTGGGACGCAATGCACATCAAAATTTTGCATCCGCATTCATTTTTTTCTGATAAAAGGAGAAGCCATGAAAAAGAACCCGCCGGTATTTGGTGAAAACGAAAGACAGGCTTTCACCCTCGTGGAATTGTTAGTCGTCATTGCAATTATCGGAGTCTTGGTCGCGTTATTACTTCCGGCCATCCAAGCGGCCCGGGAAGCGGCAAGGCGTTCGCAGTGTACGAACCATTTGAAACAAATCGGCATCGCGGTCCACAATTTTCACGATACATTACAAGGATTGCCGCCGGCGTCGGTCGGCCACCATCCCACCAATGATCCAGTCGCAAGTGATACGGACGCACGCCCCCGAGCCGGTTTTTGGACGTTTATCTTGCCGTTCATTGAACAATCGGCAAACTACCAATTGGTCAAGGATAAGTCATCGACCTTTCGCTTCGGTCTGACGAACAATCGGTTTTGGAATACTCTGTCACAGGAAGAACAAAAAGGATTGCAGAGTATTTCTTATTTCCGTTGCCCCTCGCGGCGCGGCGCAGTTACAACACTGATCGGAATCAACGGTCCCGGCAACACGACGGAGCAGATTCATGGACCGCAAGGCGACTACGCCATTGCCGTGGGACGTTTGTATACTGATTGGTCCGGCTGGATGCAAGACAGCCAATGGGTGGCCAATTACTTGGAAACAAGCGCCTCGAAATGGCATGGAGCCGAATTTTCGAAGTCGCCGTTCCGCGCCGCGGCTTGGCCTTACGACGTTCCCGAATCGTGGGCGCCGCGTGATTCGTTTGCCGTAATGACGGATGGGACGTCCAATCAAATCATTGTCGGAGAAAAATTCATTGCTCGTGAGAATGTCGGAATCTGTACGGCGGCACCGTCCACAGGCGGACTTCGTCCGACGACCGGCGACTGTTCGTTGTTGATCCATTTCAACTGGGGAGGACTCTCCGGTTCACGTTCGTTCAACGCCAGAATATGCAATAACATGAATCATTTGGCGACTTACGAATTTCATTCGGAAACCACGGCGAACAATGTTCAATGGGGCGGCTGCCATGAAGCGATCTGCAACTTCCTTTTCGCCGATGGCTCCGTCAAGCCGATTCCTGTAACAATTCCGACGGGAGGGCTGTACTCCGGTAGTTCCTTGACGACGCTGCAAAGCAGTATTCTTGCTCGTCTGGGCGTCGTCGACGACGGAAATTCGTTTATTATTCCAGGTATTTGACCGACGCGTCAAGATTAGCTGAGAGCCGGGACCTGTGGTCCCGGAATATAAGAACCATCCCAACACTCCGAGGGCACAGCCCCCGGCTCTGAATTCATCTCAATTAAATTCTGCTGAACCGATGCCTCATTCATTTTCCCGACGGACTTTTCTCGGAGCCGGAGCGGCGTTGCCGTTGACCGGTTCTTTTCTTCACGCGGTCGAAACAAAAAAGGATCCGCAAATTCCGCCGGTTCTGCATTGTACGGACCTGTTCCATCCGCACGGCGATCCGGACGACCATTTCGATTTGGCGTGCGTCTTTTCGCTCGGCTTTCAGAGACTGATCGATCTTCGCGGCATCGGTCTCGACTATCCGCCGCCGAACCGTGTCGGCGACCCCGACGTGATGGCCGTCGCCCAACTTAATCGGATTTGCGGAACGACGGTTCCGAATGTTGTCGGCTCCTCGAAGTTCGTCAACAAACGAACCGACACGCTTCCCGATCTTTCGCCGCGTGACTCGACCGGAATCCATTGGATCATCGAAACGTTGAAAAACAGCGACCGGCCCGTTGCAATCACCGTCGTCGGTTCCGCGACGGACGTCGCCGTCGCCGCCCGCCGGGAACCGGAGCTTTTCCGCACGAAATGCGCCGGAGTCTATCTCAATTCCGGCGGAACCCATCAGGCGAAACCGGAAATGCTCGAACACAACGTGAAAATCAATCCAGCCGCCTACGCCGCGATGTTCGATCTGCCGTGTCCGTTGTATTGGTTTCCCTGCTGGCACATGACCGAGGAACGGAAATCCGGCGAGTGGGGAACCTTCTATTGGATGTCGCACAAAAAAGTTTTCGAAGGCGTCAAATCCGTGCCGCTGCTCGGATATTTCTGGTACATGTTTTCCCGGTCACAGAGTCCGCTCTGGTTGCGAACGACGTTGACGCCGCCGCCGGAAGCCGATTGGGCGAAAATCCTCGAAGGCCAACGCGGAATGTGGTCGGTCGCCAGTTTTTTCGTTTTGGCCGGTCTAACGGTGACGAAAACGGGAAAAATCGTTTCCGCCGCGGAAGCCGGAGACGACGCTTTGTTCCGTATGGAACATGTCAAAGCCGAATGCGAAGACAACGGTCGCCTGAAATGGGAATTGAGCAAGGAACCGACCGGTCGTTTCGTCTTTCACGTTCTCGACGTGGAAAGATATCCCACCGCGATGACCGAAGCGGTTCGATCCCTGCTCCTCGCCCTGCCGAAATAGGGCCGAAATGGAATTGTCGTTAGCCGCGTCGGCCTCCGACGCGCGGAAGGACGGGAACACTCAACTCCGAAAACCGTTCATGATGAACATCAAGACGTTTCGAGCCGGGTCGCTTCAGGATGCGTTGACGGCGGTTCGCGACGAGTTCGGCGAAGACGCCAAGGTCCTGCATACCCGGGAGATCCGGGAGTCGCGGCTCTTCGGTTTCCGGTCCCGAACCGTCGTCGAAATTACCGCCTCTGAAATCGATCGGTCGTCAAAGACGATTGTTCCGCCGGTTTCCGATCCGTTCGTCGACATGCTACGGGAAAGTCCCTATGAGGTTGAAATCGCGCCGCCGAGGGATCTTCAGCGCTTCCGCACGGAAACGAAAACGAAACACGATCGAAACATTGATCCGGTTCCGTTGGGTGCTTGGCCCCGAACGACGCCGGAGCAACTCAATCCGACCGTGCTGCAACGGAACCTGATTCTTCGATTTCGGGAAGATCTCCGTTTCGGCGGACCAATCCGATTGGTCGATGGTCGCCGACGGATTGTCGCTCTGGTTGGTCCGACCGGCGTCGGCAAAACGACGACAATCGCCAAACTTGCGGCTCATTACAGGCTCAAAGAGCTTAAGCGGGTCGCCCTGTTGTCGATTGACGTGTTTCGGATCGGCGCCTCGGAACAGCTTCGGCAATATGCCGCAACGCTCGGTGTTCCCATGGAAACGGCGTCCGAACCGGAGCGGCTTCATTCCGTGATCGAACGCCTCGGCCCCTGCGATCTGCTGTTGATCGACACGCCGGGAACGAGTCCTCGAAACGCGGCGAAACTTGCGTTGATCGGCGCAACGCTCGACGCCGCCGAAGTCGACGAAACCCATCTCCTGCTCTCCGCGACAAGCGGTTCGGCGGTTCTTTCCGAAGCGGCGAGGGTTTTCCAGCCGCTCGGTGTCGACGGACTGACCTTGACGAAACTCGACGAAGCGGTCGGTCTCGGCGACCTCTATTCGCTCTTGAAACGGGACCTTTTTCCGCTTCGTTTTCTGGCGACGGGACAAAACGTTTCCGGCGATCTGGAGGTCGCCGCCCCCCCGAGACTTGCCGGCCTCGCAACGTTTCCGACAAATGAAGTCGTTTCAAAATAACTCGAAACGGACGTTTACCGCAAGTTTCGTAGGCACGGTCCGCGACCCATTGGTTTTCCGATGAACGATCACGATCATTTCCTTGCCAAAAAGCGACTCGTCAACGACTTGGGGATCATCGTCTGCATTCAGATCGTCGCCCTGTGCGTGATCGGTCTGGCCGGGTATCGTGCCGATTCTATTCCAAACGTTCCGAAATGGGACAGCATTTATCTGCTGTACCTTCGATGTTATCTCTTCGGGTGGATCGTATCCGTCATCACGGCGACCTGGGGAATCCGTAAACTCGTTGTCGCCGCCTTCCTGCCGATTTGGACTCGGTGCTACGCTTGGAGTCTTATGCTTTCCTGGTCTCTCACGTACTATTCCATTGGTCGAAAACCGATATTTACCATTGTACTGTGCCGTTTCATACTACATCATTTCGCAAATTCTTCTCGTCAATTGGTTGGCGAAAGAGGCTCAAGACGATACAATATAGTACAAAGTCGACGAAATCGTATTCGCGGTATTCACAACAGCCGGAATGGAGGCGTACTCGCCGTAATGACGGTTCTTGGCGCTTTCGCCATCAATCCGGCGCCGTCAATACGGCGGAGTACCGCCTCCTTTCCGGCTGTTATTTGACGAACATTATTTCCTTAACTTTGTTGCTGTATGTTGAAAAGGAGGGAGACCCCCATGCATTATCTTGACGAAGACCCCGTTCAGGTTATCCGGAAACATCGTGAAATGCTTTCGGAAAAGTACAAAACCGTTGAGGCGTTGCTCGACTACTACGACACGGTTCCGTCGCCGGAGGAGTATTTCGCCCGCTTGGATCGCGAGGAAGCCGAAAAGAAGGTCGAAGAGAAAAAAAGCAACTCCTTACGAACCGCCTGACCGCCATGTCGCTCCACGAACTCGCCGGCAAGCCGGCTCCAACGTCGATTCTCGTCGATCCGAACACGCTCGAAAAGGATTATTACGAAAAGAAGCCCGATCCGTCGAATCCGGTGCAACTCGTTGCGTTCGGAACCAGCGGTCACCGCGGCAAGTCGGCCGATTCTTCTTTCACCGAATCGCATATTCTGGCGATTTGTCAGGCGGTGGTCGACTACCGGACGATGAAAAAATACTCCGGGCCGTTGTATCTCGGCAAGGACACGCATTTTCTGTCCGGACCGGCCCAGAAAACGGCTCTCGAAGTCTTCACGGCCAACGGCGTCGACGTCGTGTACGAAGCAAACGACGGTTTCACGCCGACCCCGGTGATTTCCCATGCGATTCTGCGATTCAACAAGGGAAAGACAACGGGACTCGCCGACGGCGTCGTGATCACGCCGTCGCACAATCCGCCTTCCGACGGCGGCATCAAGTACAATTCTCCCAATGGCGGTCCGGCGGATACCGATGTTACGGGCTGGATTCAGAACAAGGCCAACGATTATCTCCGGGCGGACCTCAGCGGCGTCAAGCGGACGGCAAATGTTTTGAAAAGTTCATACAGTTTCCTGCCGTGGTACGTCGAGGATCTTCAACATGTCGTTGACTTGAAAGCGATTGCCGCCGCGAAACTTCGGCTCGGCGTCGATCCGCTCGGCGGTGCCGGCGTCGGATATTGGGAACCGATCGCGGAAAAATACGGGCTGGACATTACGGTCGTCAACAAGGCGGTCGATCCGACATTCGCCTTTATGACGGTCGACCACGACGGCAAAATCCGCATGGACTGTTCCAGTCCCTACGCCATGCGGAGTCTGGTTGCTCTCAAGGATAAGTTCGACTTGGCGTTTGCCAACGATCCGGATACGGACCGGCACGGAATCGTCGCTCCGTCGGTCGGGTTGATGAATCCGAACCATTATCTGGCCGTTGCGATTGAATATCTTTTCGAACATCGGCCCGGCTGGCAGCGTGGAGCGGCGATCGGCAAGACGCTCGTTTCCAGCGGAATGATCGACCGCGTCGGAAAAAGTCTCGGCGTCAAGGTCGTCGAGGTTCCCGTCGGATTCAAATGGTTCGTCGACGGTCTGTTCGACGGAACGCTCGGTTTCGGCGGAGAAGAAAGCGCCGGGGCGAGTTTTCT
This sequence comes from Thermoguttaceae bacterium, assembly GCA_031548665.1. Classification (GTDB taxonomy): domain Bacteria; phylum Planctomycetota; class Planctomycetia; order Pirellulales; family Thermoguttaceae; genus WRKP01. Next base: position 22,919 of record JAVBQW010000177.1, on the reverse strand, counting down.
GCGGCTCGACGGCGGCGTCTGGTCGACCGACAAGGACGGAATTATTTTGAATCTTTTGGCGGCGGAAATCCTCGCAGTCACGAAACTCGATCCGGGCAAACGATATCAGGATTTAGAGCGGCGTTTCGGTTCTCCGGCATATATTCGGGTCGACCAAACGGCGACGCCGGAACAGAAAGCGGCGTTCAAAAACCTGACGCCGGAAAAGGTCGCGGCCAAGGAACTCGCCGGGGATCCGATTCTGCAACGTTTGACCAACGCCCCCGGCAACGGAGCGTCGATCGGCGGCTTGAAAGTCGTTTCGACGAACGGCTGGTTCGCCGCCCGACCTTCCGGTACGGAAAACATCTACAAAGTCTACGCCGAATCATTCAAGGGACCGGATCATCTCGAAAAGATTCTCGACGAAGCCCGCCGAATCGTCGACGAAGCCTTGCGACAGGGCTAGTACAGAGTTAACGAATTGATATTCGTCGAATATACTGTAAACGGCGAGAAATTACCTTTTTCGTTTTCGACCGAAAAAGAGCCCCAAGTGGAGCGGTACTCCGCGCAACTTGGGGGTTGGAGCGGGGAGTCCCCGTTTTCAGTATAGCAGCCGGAAAGGTGACGCCGTGTTTAATTTTTCGGCCGCCGGATTGACGGCGAAAACCGTCATTACGGCGAGTACGCCTTCATTCTGGCTGTTATCACACCGCGAACACTATTGTACTAGCGTCGTTGTCTGGCGATTTCGGCGAAGAACCGGACGCCGGCCGCGATGCCGTCGTGGAACGACGTCAGCGAAAATTTCTCGTTCGGCGAATGAAGGTTGTCGTCGTCCTGTCCCCAACCGACTAACAGCACGTCGGCGGCGAGTACTTTGTGGAAGTCGCCGACAATGGGAATCGAGGCGCCGTCCAAAATGTATACCGGCGGACAAGCGAAAGTTTTTTCCAGAGCGGCGGACATCGGTTTGACGAAATCGCTTTCGTCGAGATTCAGCCGCATCGCTTCGGCGCCGTGTGAAACTTCGAGTTTCCAGGAAATTCCCGGCGGAACCAGTCCGGCGACGAAATCCCTGACGTTTTTGACGATTTCCTTCGGATCTTGGTTCGGAACCAAACGGAACGTAAATTTCGCTGACGCCTTGCTCGGAATGATCGTCTTCGAACCTTCGCCCTGATATCCGGCCGTGATGCCGTTGATATCGAAGGTCGGTCGCGCTCGGAGCCGCTCCATCGTCGTGAATCCGGCCTCGCCGAAACCTTTGCTGACACCGATTTTTTCGAAGAATCCCGGCTCGTCGAACGGCAGCGTGGCGATTTGATTCGATTCCCGTTCCGTCAACGGAAGGACGCTGTCGTAGAAATGGGGGACTTTGATCACACCGTTTTCGTTGACGAATTTCGCAAGAATCTGCGTCAGCGCAAGGGCCGGATTGAACAGGGCGCCGCCGTACGAGCCGCTGTGTAGGTCGCGGTTCGGCCCCGACAAAAACAGTTCGAACGCCACGATGCCTCGGAGTCCGTACGTCATCGCGGGTTGACCGGGTCCGAACATCTGGGAGTCGCTGACGACGACGCAATCGCAGGCCAATTTTTTCTTTCCGGCTTCGGTATGCAGGAACTCATCGATTCCCTTGCCACCGACCTCTTCCTCGCCCTCGATGAGAAACTTGATCTGGAACGGCGGCGGTCCGATCGACTTCAAAAACGTTTCGGCCGCGAAAACATGGGTCAAAACCTGTCCCTTGTCGTCGGTTGCTCCCCGGGCGTAAACGTTGCCATCGCGAACCGTCGGCTCGAACGGCGGCGTCGTCCAGAGGTCGAGCGGATCCGGCGGTTGCACGTCGTAATGTCCGTAAACGAGAACGATCGGTTTGTCGGCGATCGGCGGCGTCTCGGCGTAGACCAACGGATGTCCCGACGTCGAAATGATTTCCGACGCCAAGCCGGCGTCACGCAAACGGTCCGCGAACCATTTCGCCGCCTGCTTCATGTCGTCGGCGTGCGCCGGGACCGCGCTGACACTCGGAATTCGCAAGACGTCGAAAAGAAGCGTTTCAAAACGTTCCCGGTTGGCAAGCAAGTAATCGTCGACAGAAGGCATGGGGATCAGGTAACAGGTATTAGGAAATATTATCTCTCAAAAGAGCCGGGGACGAAGCCGGTATTCCGGCGCAGTCCCCGGATAATTCAACGTCTTTACGAACACTATCGCGTCGCGGGCGACGCGGCTAAGGTCTCAAGGCTTTCGCCAGAAAATAAACCGCCAACTTTTGAGTGAAAGAGTGAAAGGGTGAGAGAGTGAAAGGGAAAATGCAAGATACGTTTTATCAATCAGTTACATCTCTTCCACCCTCTCACCTCTCCGTTTTCGGTATGAAACTTTCTGGCGAAAGCCTAACACTGAACGATACTAATTCTACCGTATGATCCCCAATTTTTTCAGCGATAAGTAATGATCTCTCACAAAGCTCACGAAGGCACAAAGGGAGTTTTTCAAGAGATTTTGCGTTTTTCGCGGAAATAATCCATTTTTTCGGGTTGTTTTCATCATAATCCTCCTTCGTGCCTTTGTGTCCTTTGTGAGAGAAAATGAATGCGCGAAATGGTTTAGATCGTTATCCAGTAGAATTATACTGCGAAACGGCATTCGACTGACATTTTGAGAAAAGATTTTGCCGTTTCGCTTTTTTTCGTAAAGTCAAATACTGCCCAACGATGAGCCGACCAACGGAAGGCGGCGTCGATGAAGCCGAAGGCAGCCGCCTTACCGTGCTACGGTATAGTAATACAGACGAGCGATCGCAAATTCCCCCCGATTCGCCAAGTTGACGTTTTCGAACAGGAAAAAATCGAACGACTGGGATAGCGTCACGGCATCCCTCATCATTTTTCCCTTGACCGTTTCGCCGGAAAACCGTATGATTCCCCCTCCGAGAGGGATTATCTTGAAAAGGTTTTTCCGTGCAATCTGGTTCTGTGTCCGTTGGGGACTCTTTATCGGCGTCATCTTGGCGGCGATCGGGGGCGTCTGCGTCTTGCAACAGCTCAACACCCAGATTCGGCAGCACGTCCTTACAGAGTTTCAGCGGCGATTTCCCGAGTTAAACATCGATATCGGCTCCGTCGAACTGTCCGAGTCGAAGGGAATCGCCATCCGAAAAATCGAGTTGTCGCTTCCCTCTGATTCGGGAGCCCCAGGCCGACCTCTTTTCGCTGCCGACGAATTGTTCATCGAATGTCCTGTCACCTTACAGGCTTTTTTCAGCAAGGCCGGGATCGATATTCGCCGAATCGTCCTGAAAAACCCGATTCTTCGCCTAACTCGATTGGCAGATGGTAGTTTCGCGGAAAGCCAGTATTTTCGGCCGCAGGAACGAGCCCAATATCCCTGTTCAACCGAAATCCAAAACGGAACTCTTCTCTACGACGATCTGGGCGATCTCGTGGACGAACCGCTCAAGATTACCGGTCTTGACATAACGCTCACGCCGCCGAGGCTTGTCGAGTCTTCTTCCGCCGAGTCTTCTTCCGTCGGGGAGCAAGTTTTGTCGCCGTGGAAAGCCGTCGGAAAGGGAAAAGCCGATTTTTTTCGGCAACTCACCGTTGACGCGTCGATCGATTTGGCAACAGGCCAATGGGAGATTTCGGGAAAACTTTCGAATCTTGACTGGAATGCCGAACTTTTGGAGTTTCTGCCGTTGGACCGACCGATTGGCGGCAACGTTAACTTGCAGAAAACGCTCGATTCGTTTCAGGGTCGGGTCGACGTCAATTTTTCCGCCGTTCGGGACGCTGAAGCTCCTTTGGGTTACCGTTTCGTCGCCGAAGGAATTCTCGATCAAGGCCGGGCGGAAGTTTGCGAGATCGGCCGCATCGTCTCCGATCTGAGCGCCAAGTTTCGATTGACGGACGACGAAATCGTCGTTGATCGGTTATCGGGCCTCGGCGAAGCGGCTCGATTCGTCATCTCCTATCGTCAGGAAGGCTTGACGGAGCGTCGGGCCGCGGCCCTTGCGGTCAACGCCAAGGGATTGGCCTTCGACAACGAGTTTATCCGAGCGATTCATCCGTTTCTCAACGAGAAAACGCAGCGACTCATGGAGCGTTTCGGACATTCCGGCGTCGGGGATCTCGACACGGAACTTTCGTTGGTCGGCGGCGTCTGGAAGCCGAAACACCTTGATGTTCGGTTCTTGGAATTGAATTTCACGTTTCTTGAATTTCCTTATTCCGTCGAACGTTTGGTCGGCGACATGCACATCGACGACACGGCAAAGATCAATTTCAATCTCGTGACCCGGCATGGTGAAACGGTTCGGGTTCATGTCGTCGGAAACTACGAAAACCTTTTCGACGATCCAGCCGGACAGGTTCAAATTTGGGGCGAAGAGGTTCCGATCGACGCGAAGTTGATGAAGACGATCCCGGCCCAATATCGGCCGATCGTCCAATCGCTGAATCCGAGTGGTAAGATCACGGCGTATCTGCAAATCGTTCTCCCGCCGGGCGACGTTCCGCTCCAGAAGCATTTTTCGATCGGCTTGAACAAGGTTTCTGTTCGGTACGACAAGTTTCCCTATCCGTTGCGTGAGATCGACGGTCTGTTGCAGTTGGACGACGACCGCTGGACGTTCCAGAACCTGATCGGAACGAATGAATCGGCAAGAATCGAGCTTGACGGACATCTCGTGCCCTTGCAGGAAGCGGAGGGCGAGCAGAAGTCGTATGAATTCCTCGTAAAGATCCGGGCTGCCGAGCTTCCGGTCGACGGACAGCTCCTGGAAGCGTTGCTGGATCCCAATCATCGGGAACTCCTCGCCGGACTTCAGGCGAAGGGCAAGGTCAACCTCGGCGCATTGGTTCGGTTTCGTGCCCACGAGAATAAGTTGAGCCTTGGATTCCGTGCCGTTCCGTGTCCGGGCCTGCAAATTTGTCCGAAACATTTTCCCTATCGCATCGAAAACGTCCAGGGAGAAATCTGCTACGACGACGGCGAGGTCGTTGTCGAGAACCTGCGAGGAAGAAACCGGGACACGACGTTCAGCTCCGGAATTCATTGCCGCTTTTCGCCCGACGGAAGTTGGTCGTTGCGGATCCATCCGATGGCGATCGATCAACTTCCGCCGCATCGGGAGCTTCAGGACGCCTTGCCGACCAACCTCCAGACGATTTTCGAGAATCTGAAACTCCGTAAACCGGTCAATTTGCGGGGAGCGGTCGAATTTTCGAAAGCCAGTCCGGAAGCTCCGCTTCGAACCGCGTGGAATCTCGGCGTCCAGTTGCACCAAAACAGCATGAATCTCGGGCTGGACGTCAAGAACGTGTTCGGCAACGTGCTGTTGACCGGAACCTCGGAGAACAACGATTTCCGTCTCGGCGGCGAACTGGACATCGCCTCGGCGACGATCTACGATTGTCAGGCGACCGATATTCGCGGCCCTATTTTTTACGAAGGGGCGTCGAACCTCGTGTTTCTCGGTTATCCGGCGCAAAAAGTCTTGCGGCCGCCTTCCGTGGAAAGTCCCGAAACGATGCCGATTTGGCAGGCGTTCCGCCAATCACAGTGGTTCCACGGCTCGCCGTCGGCGCGGCCGCTGTCCGGTCGACTTTTCGACGGCGCCTTTGTGAGCGAAGGAAACGTGCAGGCGGGAAACAGTATGTCTTACAGCGTCCATTTCGACTTGATCGGCGCGAATCTTGCGCAGTTCGCCCGGGAATTCGAGCCGGGAGTTAAAAACGTGGAGGGAACGGTCAACGCCGGCATTCACCTGATCGGCGAGGGACGGAAGATGGAAACGCTCGGCGGCATCGGCAAGATTCAACTTCGAAACGCGAACATCTACGAACTGCCCGGCATGATGCGGTTGCTGCGGGAATTGAGCATTCGGGACGTCGGCCAAAAAACCGGCGCGTTCAGTTCAGCGGACGTTCAATTCCGGATTCAGGGAAACACGATCATCATGGATCCGTTGGCCTTTGACGGCAACGCCTTCAATCTTCAAGGCAACGGCACGATGCGGCTGGACAATCGAACCGTCGACCTGATCATGAAGGCGCGTTTGGGCAATCGGAAATCGCAGATTCCGTTGATCAGCGACGTGATCGGCGGCGCCGGAGACCAGCTCATTCAGCTCAGCATTCAGGGGCCCTTGAGCGAGCCGACGTTTTCCCGTGTCGTGGTTCCGGAAATCCAAAAAGCGATTCGCGACATTCAGGGAGACGAAGCGAGCGACGACGGACCGCTTCCGGAACGAAAAACGGCTCCCTCGAAACTTTTTCCGTGGCGGTAATTCTCCTGATCGTTTGCTGATCCGCTTGCGTTCGGGTTTCCGCTCGAATGTTTCCTACCCGCTTAGCGGTCCGCTTGCGTTTGAGCCGCGAAGCGAGTCTTGCCTGTTAATTATTGGCGAAAGCCTTACGGTCGCGGCTCCGATTCCAGCGGAGCAAGCCCGTCGCGGATTTTTTTCAGTTCGTCCTGCGAAATCCGAAAACCGGGGCGATACGGCTGCGTCGAGCGGCGTGCTTCGTCGTCAAACTCCGGCCGAACGGCGACCGAATAGATCCTCTTCCATTCCCGGTGCGGCTGCTGCTCCAACACGCGAATCGCTTCGTCGTAGTCGGCAATCGCCGCCGCCGTTTCGCCGAGCTTTTCGTGAGCGTAACCCCGATTGTAATAGACGTCGACAAGGTTGCGACCGACCCAAAGTCGGTTCGGATGTTCGATCGCCCAAGTACAATCCGCGATCGCCAAGCGGCAGTCTCCCACGGCAAGTCTCGCCGCTCCGCGATACGCACGGTAATTGGCAAGAAACTCCTGATTGCGATCCTTGTACGCCGGAACATTATAAATATTGTACAGTTCGTCGAAATCGGCAATCGCTTCGTTGAATTTTCCGAGTTGCAGATATTGCATGGCACGTATCTGCAAGGCATTGACGCCGAGTTCCGGTTTATCCTTCGTCAATCGAAGAACCTCCGTAGCGAGAACGATTTTTTTCTCCGGGCCGCTTTCCGACCGCCAATTATCGATGAAGATCAACAACTGTTCGTGATACCTTAATCTTGTCTCCGAATAGTTGACCAATGAAACGCCGAGGATGGAAAAAATTCCGACGGTCAAAACAACGGCGAACGATTTTCGGGACAACCAGCGATTCGTTCGGCCGATCCAGCGGTTGCGGAGCCAAAATGCGCCGCCGATCAACGCAACCACGGTTCCGAAGAGGATGATCCGATCGAGCAGCATGATTCCGAAAACAACCGGCCAAGCACGGGGAGACTCGAAGAAATCCTGGAACGGATAATGTCCCCACCATCCGTTGAACGTTGCCGTGAGACAGTAAACGGAGCAGAAAACGAGAACAGCGAACACGCCGAAACCGATGAACCATCGAAATGCCGGAAATCGGGTGTTGAGTACCGCGAGAATCGCCGAACCGCCGACCAACAACGTCAAATGAGCAAAATGCGAGACCGGGAGATAGGTGATTTCAAGAGGAAAGACCGCTTGCGAAAAGATCAGGACGGCGGCAACGAAAAGTCCGAACGAAACGAGCCATTCGGCAAATATCCGTTCCGAAAAAGACGGTTCGGGCTGTTTGGCGGACTCGCTGAATTTCCGAGGCGGCGTTGCGGCAAACGCCGCGTCGTCTTTCGCCATTGCAAGAAACATGCGGTGCAGTCGCCAAAAAACGAACAGAAAAACAAGTCCGACGACGACGAAAAGTACGTAGTGCTGGAGATGAAAGATCAACCAATCGTACCAAGCGGTACCGAGCATGTAAGCCGTGTATCGACTCCTTCCCATTTCCCGCCAGACGATGAAGTCGGACGCCGCAATCAGGAAGAAAACGATCATCGCCGTACCAGACCGAAAGAACGACCGTTCAAGACGTTGAAACGAAAGGAATGATTCCTCCAACGGCACGGCTTTTTTCGGAACACGAAGTCCCGTATCTTCTTCGACGATCCGGCGGTAAACCAGCGGCGACCGAATCAAGAGGAACAACGCCGCCGCTCCGATCATTCCAAGACCGGCGAGATAACCAAAGGTAAAAACCGTGTCGGGCAGCGGATAATGCTTGCCCTGTGGAAATGCACGAAAAAGCATCCAACAGGCAGGAAACAGGCAAGCGAACGCCATGAACCCGGCGAAGACGACGTGCAGCCGCATGCTGGTCAGGATCAGATATCGCCTTGCCCGCAGCGTCGGAGCGTTGCGGACCGACAGCCAAATTCCCGGCGTCGCGCCGAGAATCCAAAAGAAGAAGCCGAGAACCGTCAACAGGAACGACGCAACGGAGTAAAACCAATTTCCGAACGACGTCATGCCGAACAACGACGCCGTGCCGCCGCCGGACTTTGGCGTTACGCAAACGGCAATCGGAGCCGTCGATCCCACGGCAAGCGGCGTTCCCGTTCCGATAATCGTCGCGGCGGCGGCCTGGCCGGTCGACGTGAACATTCCCGCAACGGGAAGAGCGGCGATCACCGCAAGCGAGAAGAACTCGCCGGGACCGCTGGAGGAAATCACGTCCGCGACCTGCCGTTCGAGTTCCTTCCGCAGAAATTTTCGAGCCCGGCTGAGGCGTTGGCGGGCGGCTTCCTCCGTAATGTCCAAAGCGTCGGCGATCTGTTTCGTCGACTGCTCCCCTCGATAAAACAGGATCAGCGACTCTCGATAATTCTCCGGGATTTTTTGTAACGCTGCTCCGACAAGGGCGTTTTGTTCCGCCGCGATCAGCGATTCCATCGGATTGGTCGACGTCGACTCCGCTTCCAGCGGCGTGCCGGTTCGTTCCGTTTCCGATTTCTTCCGGACGGCGTTCCGAGCCAGATTCCGGGCAATGGAGCAGATCCAGCCGGGAAATTTTTCGACATCGTCCAGCTCGGCGAGTTTCTGCCAGGCGAGCAAAAACGTTTCCTGAGCCAAATCCTCGCTCTGATGTACGTCGCCGGTCCGGCTCAGGGCGACGCCGCTGACCATTCCCTGATATTGCCGCACCAAGCAGGCAAACGCGTCCCGGTCGCCTCGGCGGCTTCGGTCGATCCACTGCCCGACTGTTTCGTGATTCGCGGTCGCTTCCACGGTTTTTCTCCTGACGGATTATTGTAGGTCCCCAATGAAGACTTCGCAATAAAGTGTCGGGAAACATCGAAACGTGACGGCTTTTTCGCATTTTGCGACCATGGGTCGCGATGTACGACCGTATGAAGACGGAAACGGACTCTCGTTTCCGTCTTCATAATTATAGGGCGCAACAGGAAAAACGCAACGACTTTTCAACCCCGGGGTCGCGGCGGAGTATCGCTTCCCTTCGAGGCTCTTTGTACCGTTTATTTTGGTGCCGTTGTCGATTGCGATATCGTCCAAACGTCGATTTCTTTCGGACGATTATTCGTTCTCGAAATTTTGCCGGTAGTTTATCGCTTGACCGCTTCTTCCGCGTTGTCGTGAATATCATTTTCGCCGATCCGGTTCGGTACGTTTCCTTCCGATTCGATCATGATTCCGTGGCGGCCGTTGAAAGCGATGACGTTGCCGTCCTTCTCCTCCTTGCCGCCGATGACGTTCTCTTGCGGGCCGAACGCGATTCGGATGCCGTCTTCGCCGTTTCCCAACCGATTGTTCCCGGAAATATCGGTACCGATTTTATTTTTCACGATGACGTTCCGGTCGCTGACGATCGAAAATATCGTGATTCCGGCGACGAGGTTTCCCGAAACGAGATTCGAGTCGACCAGATTTTCGAACGTCCCGCCGTCGATGTGAATTCCCGTTTCATTCGGAATCGCTTTCGTTCCCGTCGCGTCGGTGCCGATCCGGTTGCCGATCATTTCGTTACGGCATGTTCCGTTGTTGTAAAAATATCCGCCGAAGGCCGTGTTACCGGAAATCAGGTTTCCTTCCCCTTTTTCAAGGCCGCCGACGCGGTTTTCCGAGGATCGGTCGTCGAAAAGAACGCCGTAAGTGTTCGGGATCGCCGCCGTTCCGTCGATATCCGTTCCGATATAATTGCCGATCACGAGATTTTTGCGGACGCCCGCCCCGAACAGGTCGACGCCGTAAGCGATGTTTCCCGATACGATATTTCGCTCGTTTTCCCCGGCGCCGCCGATGACGTTGCCCGTCGATTTTCCTTCGACGCAGATTCCGTCGTGATTCGGTACCGATTTCGATCCGGTCCTGTCGACGCCGACAAGATTGTTGACGACTTGGTTCCCATTGGCGTCGCTGATTCGGATGCCGATATGTTCGTTTCCCGAAACGACATTTCGATCACCGAGCAGCGGGGAGCCGATCCTGTTCCCCGAAGTCCCGCTGATCATTTCGACGCCGACGTAATTACCCTTCGCGCGATCGCCGTCCGTTCCGAGATAACAACCGTAAACGGCATTGTTCGACGAATTTCTCCCGTAAATCTGGATGCCGTACAAAAAACGACAAACCGCCAGTCCGCGAACCGTCACGTTTTTCGTGTCGACCAATTGCAGGGCGTATTCGACCGAGTGGTCGACGCCGTCGATGAGTACTTGAGGTTTTCCGTCCCGTGAAACCGGACCGTCGATCAGGACGCCGGACACCGATAGGGAAGGCGGCGTGTCGGTCAGTCGAATCGTCCATGTTTCCGTGGTCGAATCGTAATCCGGAACGGTTTTCGGGATCACGAATCGAACGACGGCGTTTCCTCCGATCGCGTTGCAAGTGGTGATTGCGGCGGTAAACGAGCCGTTGCCCGTTTCTGCCGTCGTATTGACAATCACCGGAACGACTTCGGCGGCTCCGGTGAAAACCTCGCCGCAAAACAACGTCAGCGTTACGATAACATGGCGGTAAAAGGAGGGCTTCATTGTTGAACCTCGTTGTTCTTTCCGGAAAGGGGCATGACGGCGGTTTGAATGGAAACGTTTCCTTCCAGGGTGTTTCCTTTGACGACGTTGCGATCGGCGTGACGATCGAGCACGATTCCCGCTCCGTTGTTCCGAACGATATTATCCGTAACGTGATTTTCGAGGGCGTATTCGTAAAGAACGACGCCGCCGTCCCTGTTGGACGCGATGACGTTGTTTTCGATACGGTTTTTCTCCGGATACGTCGAAAACAAGACGCCGAACCGGTTCGGAATGGCGATCTTCCCGGTCCGATCCGTCCCGATGAAATTGCCTTGGACGACGTTTTCCCGCGTCAAACGGTTCGTGATCATGATGCCGCTTTGCGTGTTTCCCGAGATGACGTTGGCGTCTTTCGGTTTCGTGCCGCCGATCAGGTTTTCGGAGCAGCCGGTCGATACGACCATTCCGATATCGTTCGGTAACGGTTTTTTTCCGGTGACGTCGGTTCCGATCAGGTTTCCCCGTAGCGTATTGCCGACCGTCCCGCGAGTTACGAAAAACATGCCGTAACTCATGTTGCCGGAAATCAAATTGAACGCGATGTCGTTGTGATGCGAAGCGCAATCGACGCAAATCCCCGTCGCGTTCGGCAAGGCCGATCTTCCTCCGGCGTCCGTGCCGATGTAATTGCCGATCGTCGTATTTTCCGTACAGTGTCCGTAATAGACGACGCCGTAAACCTTGTGTCCCGAAACGATGTTCCGTTCGCCCGGCTTTTCACCCCCCAGGATGTTCCGTTTGGCAACCGTATTGAACTCAATGCCGTTTCCCTGGACGATCTCGCCGTCGGTCGGAATTTTCGTTCCCGTCGGATCGGTGCCGATGTAATTGCCGAGTATGCGGTTGTCGTTCGCGGCTTCGATGTAAATCCCGATCTCGATGTTCCCGGAAATCACGTTGCGAAATGTCGGCTTCGCTCCGCCGATGACGTTGCGGTTCGCGAGACTTTTGAGGACGATCCCTTTATCGTTCCACAAAGCCTTCGTCCCGGTTCGGTCGGTTCCGATCAGGTTTCCGGCGATTTTGTTACGCTCGGTCCATTTGCCGACGAGAAGGATTCCGATATCGTCGTTCCCCGAAATCAGGTTTCCGTTTTTTTCGCCGCGACGTCCCGCTTCCAAGTCGTCGACGTCTTCGCCGATGATGTTTCCCGACGAACGGCTTGCCATGACGCCGATGTTGTTGGGGATCCTTTTCGTTCCTGTTTCATCCGTTCCGATCCGACAGGCGATGATTCGGTTCTCTTGGGTCTCCTTGCCTGAAAACAGAATACCGGTACCGTAATTGCCGCTCACGAGGGAACGACGAATCGTGTTGCGGCAGGCTCCGTCGAGGCAGAGAATACCGTGAACGTTCGGAATCGCCTTCACTCCTTCGACATCGGTTCCGATGCGACATCCGTCCACGTCGTTTTCGTAGGCATATTTACCGTACAGAAGGATTCCCGTGTTGAATCCCCCGACAGCCAGACCGCGAACGGTACACCGGGGAACAGGCACGCAAAGCGCGAAATCGATTCCCGATTTTCCTGCTCGTAATTCGACAGCCGGGCGGATCGGTCGGTTCAAGGAGCGTTCCGGGGCTTCTCGAAAACCGTCGATTACGATTCCCGGTTTGGCGAAATGCGGCAAGGGAGTCAGCAAGTCGATGACGGCCGTTTGGCGAGCGGCGTCGAATCCTTTGTCCGTTTTCGGAATGTTGAAACGGATAATTGTTTCCGTTTCGTTTTTGTTCGCTTTCTCGACGGCCGCCCTCAACGAGCCGGGACCGGAATCCGTCGTTGCTGTAACAAATACGGTGTCCGCCGCAAGGGAATGAAGGGCGATCGACAAGATCGTCCAGGTCCCGATCGCTGTTGTCAAGTATTTCATGGAAAGTCGTGAATTGTATTCCAAGCGGGAACAAATTGTTTTTTTTGCCGATTCAAGGTTTTCGCTCGAAAATAATACGCCTAAGGCTTCCGCTCGAAAGTTTTATACCCGGTTGGTAGTCAGTGTAGAGTGTTCAGTGTAGAGTACCGATTCGGCCAATTCATCCAATACGGTACTCTACACTCTACACTCTACACTTTGTACTCTACACCCATTGTTTGGTGGGTATGTTTTTTTCGAGCGAAAGCCTAAACGGAAGAGTGAGAGAGTGAAGGAGACGCAAGCGATGATCATATCACGACTTGTGTTTTCTCTTTTACTCTTTCACTTTCCACTCTTTCGCTCCATTGTTTGCCGGTTTATTTCTGGCGAAGGTCTTACGGTGCCGTATTGATTTTTCGGCCGAAAACGAAAAGATGATTTCTAACCGTTTTTTTCATGTATCTTTTCGAGAATCGACAAAACCATGGTTTCAGGAACATCGTCGACGACCGTACAGCATCCCAGAGCCGTCGGAAGCACGAATCGAAGTTTGCCGAATTCCGATTTTTTGTCGCGCCGCATCAATTCGATCAACCGTTGACAGTCGGCGTCCGTCGTCGGTACTGTCGGCAGACCGAGAGCCCGATGGAGCGCCCGTTGTCGTTTGAGAAAGGCGTCGTCGATCATTCCAAGTTTTCGGGCCAAGGTCGCGGCGCAAATTGAGCCGATCGATACGGCGGCTCCGTGCGGCAGCGTGTAGTCGCTCAAGGATTCAAAGGCATGTCCGAATGTATGGCCGTAGTTCAATAAAATTCGAGCCCCCGTCGTCTCAAATTCATCTTGTTCGACGATTTTCGCCTTGATTCTGCAGCAGGTCGCGACGATTTCACGCAGTGTTTCAGAATTTCGGGCTCGGATTGACGCCGCGTTCGCTTCAAGATCGTCGAAAAAATCCGCGTCGAGCGACACGCCGTATTTGACGACTTCGCCGAGTCCGGAAGCGTATTGATCCGGTGAAAGCGTTTGCAGCGTCTGCGTGTCGATCAGGACGCCGAGCGGTTGATGGAAGGCTCCGACCATATTTTTCGCGGTCGGCAGATCAATCCCAACCTTGCCTCCGACCGAGCTGTCGACTTGGGCGAGCAGCGTCGTCGGAACCTGAAAAAAACGAATTCCCCGGGCAAAGGTTGCCGCGACGAATCCACCGAGGTCGCCGATAACGCCGCCGCCGACCGCGACGAGTACTGATCGCCGGTCCGCTCCGCATTCCAAGAACGTCTCCCAAAGCGTCGCCGCCGTTTCAATGGCTTTGCTCTGTTCGCCTGCCGCAACGGTCAATAATTCGACGTCGATTCCGGCGTCTGCGATCGACTCGGCAACCCGTTTGGCGTAGCCGAAGCGATTGACGTTGGCGTCCGTCAGCACCACGCAGCTTGAAACCCGGTCGAACGACGCCAGAGTCGGACCGACCGATTCGAGATTCCCGGAGCCGATCTCGATGTCGTAACTCCGTTGGGCCAAAGAAACGTGAACGATTTCGGGCGACATGGTTATGGGGATGGAGTATGGAGTACAAAGTTAAGAAATAAAAATTTGAAAAGGACAATGTATCGTCATCCCCGCGAAGGCGGGGCCCGAGACGAAAGACGCTGTTGCCCGTTTGCATCCGTCAATAACGTGTGCAAGAATCTATTAAAACCTGTTCTCTAGGTCCCCGCCTTCGCGGGGATGACGGAGATTCCTTTTTCACAAACTTCATTTCACCGACGCTGAACTAAATCACGACGGTCGACTGGGCAACGCGGTCTTCGAGATTCGGACGGAAGATCGTCAAAATCATGAGCGGAAGGTACCACGCCATGAAAAGACCGCCTTGGTGAACTTGCCAATATTGGACTGTCAAGAGCAGGAACGTCGAACAGCCGAGCAGGGTCGCCAAGTGTTTGTGGGACGGCCAAATCATCATTCCGAAACAAAACACGAGAAAAACCGCGATGACCGGAACCCGGTAGATCATCTCGTAATAACTCCAAAATCCTTCGGCTTGGGTAAAGAGCAACAAGCTCGTTTTTCCCGAGAGGTGAAGGAGTTGGCTCCCGTAAGACCCGAGCGAGGCGGGTGAGAAAAAGAGGAGAACCACGAACAGGCCGACCGCGGTCACGGTTCCGATGAGGAAGCGGAGCCAACCGCGCTTCCAATAAAAGCCGCACCAAAGCGGCAAAAGAAAAATCGGATAGAAAACCAGAGCGGAGGCGGTTCCGATGGCGAAACCGGAGAAAAATGGTCGTCGATACGTCGCGACGGCCCATAAAATCAGTGCCGCCGGGATCAGGTGGTCGAGCCGGGCGACCATTTGGTTGACGTAAGGATGCAGCAGGTACAACGTTGCACAAGCGATTCCCGTTCGAATATTGCCGAAATGACAATGTCCGATATAGACCAAGGCAAAAACGATCGCCAAATGTCCGAGAATCACGACTCCCATGCTCAGGACGAGAAATCCCGGTCCAGGAACGCGAACGGTTTGCGAATCATCCGAAAAACCTTGCTTTTCGATAGGGTTTTCGATGGCGGGGGCGTCGACGGAAAGGAGTTGCGGCGTCGGCGGCGTTTCCGTGGTCGGTGTCGAAACGATCGGCGACGGGACTCCCCGGTTTTCTTTGGGAGAATGTGATCGGTCGGAATCCCGAATGATTTCCTCCCGAATTTTCGGCGACGGAAGAATCAGAAGATTTGTCGTCTCCGAAAAAGCGTGGAAAGGTAGGAAACCGGGAGGAATATTGAACTGTTCGCCGGGAGGATAAGTCAATGTCACCGGATTCATTCCGATGCCTTGATGGAGATGCCGCGTCGTCAAAATCTGTTCCAAACGAACGGTTCGAATCGTGTCGGGTTGGTCGCCGCGATTGATCATCAACGCCGCGAAAACAAAGAAAAGCAGGAAAAAACAGGAAAAAGTCAGTCCACCCGGCGTCAAATTCGGCTCCAATAACGGTCGTCGAACCATGACGGTATCGAACAGCATTCGGACAGCCATCAAAAAACCGATGGCGAAGAGCCATGCATATCCCCATTGATCGTCGCTCATCGCCAACGCGGTGAGCCCCGGCGTGAACAGGATCAAGCCGATCAAGTCGAGATTACGGACGCTCCAAAACCGATTAAACTTGAAGAACATCGCCAAAATGATCAACGTCGACACGAAGAACCATGTCGTCGGGAGCATCTCGTATTGGAGCGGCGAGGTCGGCATGAAGTCGATTCGGAACTCAAGCGTCCGACGTTCAAGGAAGAAAACACCCTAAATTACTCGACAATGTAGTCTTATTCTTTTCTTTTCGCAAGGGGATGAAAAATCCGATCGGATTAAAAAAAACTCGCCCCGGTTGAACTTCCCCCGGTTTCGGACTAAAATCGCACCCACAAAGATGTTTCTTATTCGATAACGCTTTCCCCGAGTTTTGCGTCATGCCCCCCCGAATTGTTCGTGTTCTGGTCGTCGACGACTCCGCTCTTGTCCGTCAGATTCTCACCCAAGGACTCGAGAAAGACCCGAATATCAAGGTCGTCGGTCAAGCCTCCGATCCGTTTCAAGCTCGTGACGAAATTATCAAGTTGCGTCCCGACGTCCTGACGCTGGACGTCGAAATGCCGCGCATGGACGGCGTCGACTTTCTCCGTAAGTTGATGCCGCAGTATCCTGTTCCTGTCGTAATGGTCAGCAGCTTGACGGAACGGGGCCAAAAAACGACGCTCGAAGCGATGGCCGCCGGAGCGGTCGATTTCGTCGCCAAGCCGAAATCGAACGTCGAAGCCGGGCTCGAAGCGATGATGGACGAACTGCGAACCAAGGTCAAAATCGCGTCGACGGCCAATGTTTCTCATTGGAAACACCAACAATACGCTCCGGTATCTTCCGTTGCCGGTGGTTCGGCGATCATTGCCGGGAAAATAGCGGCCGGCCAAACTCCGTCGATGAAAATCGTCGCCATCGGAGCGTCGACGGGGGGAACCGAGGCGTTGCGTGAGGTGATCTGCGGATTTCCACGAAGTTGGCCGGGAACCGTCGTCGTGCAACACATGCCGGCCGGTTTCACGAAAATGTTCGCCGACCGACTCAACGGTTTGGCGCAGGTTGTCGTCAAAGAAGCGGAGGACGGCGACGTCGTCGTTGACGGTCGAGTCCTGATCGCCCCCGGCGGTAAGCAGCTTGAAGTGATCCGAGGGGCGATCGGTTGGAAAGTCAAGGTGTTCGACGCTCCGCTCTGTTGCGGACACCGGCCTTCGGTGGAACAGATGATGAAGTCCGTGGCGAAGAACGTCGGTAACAAGGCGGTCGGTGCCATGCTGACCGGAATGGGCGCCGACGGTGCCAACGGAATGAAGGCGATGCGCGACGCCGGAGCCCGTTGTATCGCTCAGGACGAAGCGACCTGCGTTGTTTTCGGCATGCCGAAAGAAGCCTTCGAACGCGGCGGCGCCGAACGTCTCGTGCCCCTGTCGAAAATCGCCGCCACCCTCCAGTCCCTGCTGTAATGGGGAAGAGGAGTTAGGAGTTAGGAGTTAGGAGTCAGAAGAATACAAATTTCTTCGCCTCCTAACTCCTAACTCCTAACTCCTAACTCCTAACTCCTACCCCGAATCATGCAAGTTAGCAATCAATCCCGGATCATGCTCGGCGTCGGCGACTATGGGGCGACCGTTGCGCAAGGGGGCGTGGTCCGAACCATGGCCTTGGGATCCTGCATCGGCTTGATGATTCTCGACCGTGGAACCCGTTGCGTCGGCATGGATCACATCGCGCTTCCCGACTCGACCGTGTCGCCGGATCGAGCGAAGCAGCTTCCCGGATATTTCGCCGACACCGGTATACCCGCCCTGCTCGACTTGATGAAACGGGTCGGCGGTTCGTTGTCGAAACCTTCGAATTTGATCGTGAAAATCGCCGGCGGCGCGAACGTTGCCGATCCCAATAATACGTTCAATATCGGTAAGCGTAATGTGCTGGCCGCAAAAAAAGTCCTTTGGCAATTCGGTCTCGGCGCCGTCGCCGAAGACGTCGGCGGCTCCCACAGCCGTACCGTGACCCTGTACCGCGACTCCGGTCGAATCGTCCTTTCCTGTCCCGGACGACCTGATTGGGAACTTTAGAGTGAACAGTGAACAACGAACAGTGAACAATGAAGAGTGAATAAAGAGCAGCGACATTGAATGATGGTCGAATCTTCTTCGACTGTTCACTGTTCACTGTTCACTGTTCACTGAATTTTCCATGCTCAAGAACATCGTGATCGCCGACGACTCCGCTTTGGCCCGGATGTTTATTCGTCGCTGTCTGGAAATCGCCGGGCTTGGAGACGCTAACTTTTTCGAGGCGTCCGATGGCAGTGAAGCGATTGTCAAGATGAAAGAAGTCAAGGCCGATTTGCTCGTCACCGACCTGACGATGCCGAACATGAACGGTATCGAATTGATGCGACGTATCTCCGTCAGTCCCCGTCTCAGCGGTACGCCGGTCCTCGTCGTGACCAGCGCCGGAAACGAAGAACAACGTGCCGAACTCATGGCGCTCGGCGCGACGAAAATCCTCTCGAAGCCGATCAGTCCGCCCATGCTCGTCGAAGCGATCCACCTGATCACGAAAAAAGACG
Organism: Thermoguttaceae bacterium; assembly: GCA_031548665.1. GTDB lineage: Bacteria > Planctomycetota > Planctomycetia > Pirellulales > Thermoguttaceae > WRKP01. The sequence goes on along the minus strand of JAVBQW010000177.1, from coordinate 4,532 downwards.
AAGATACCGAATCCTAAAGATCAAACAGAGCCCGACGCGTCAGCGAGGGATTGTACTCGAAACCCTCGCTGACGCGTCGGGCTCTGTGTTTTTCCTTCATGTCGAAATCCGGAAAAAAGAAAAAAGACACGTCGAAGTCGAATCCGAACGAACGAATGGTTTCGGAGAACCGTAAAGCACGGCATGAATACAACGTCCTGGAAACGTTGGAATGCGGTATCGTCCTCGTCGGCAGCGAAGTAAAAAGTCTCCGGGCCGGAACGGTGACGCTCACCGAATCCTACGGCAAAGTTCGCAACGGCGAAGTCTGGCTCATCGGCTGTGATATTCCGGAATATCGGGAAGCGAATCAATTCAATCACAAGCCGAAACGAGACCGGAAACTCCTGTTACATCGTCGGGAAATCAAACGTTTCGCGATGCGGGCCTACGAAAAAGGATTGACGCTTGTTCCCCTGAAAATGTATTTCAAGGAAGGTAAGGCGAAAGTCCTCATGGGACTCTGCAAGGGAAAGCAGGAATTCGACAAGCGCGACGCCCAAAAGAAAGCCGAAGCGATGCGAGGTCTCCGATTGTCCATGATGAAACGACGTTGACCTCGGCTCAACCGGAAATCTTCAGCCTTCCGGTTGTAAGTGGAGAGTGGAGAGTGTTGTACAAAGTTAAGGAAATAATGTTCGTCATCCCCGCGAAGGCGGGGACCTAGACGGAAGGCGTTGTTGACCGTTTGCATCCATCAATAACGTGTGCAAGAGCCTATTCGAATCTCTTCTCTAGGTCCCCGCCTTCGCGGGGATGACGGTACTTTGTCCGTTTTCATGAAGCTCAATTCGTTAACTTCGTAGTAGAGTCCGGAATCATTACTCTACACTCTACACTCTGTACTTTACACTTCCCGTATGATTCACGAACTCGTTTTCACGTCGGCGCCGGAAGGGCTCAAACCGGGGAGTCAGGGATTCTGTACGGTCGCCCAAAGCTTGGGGATTCCCTCCAATCTTGCGCTGCGTTTGGAGACCTTCAGCGCCTATCGGCATCTTTTCCAGTCGCCGTCGCCGAATGCCGGGAATAATCCGACCATGTGCATGCATCTGGTCGTCAATCTCGGCGGAAAACGGTATCACGTCCTGTCCCGGGTCGCGGACGCCGGTCTGGACTACACGCAACGGACGAACAAGATCGGACATCATTTCCTGTTCGAAGACGCCGAATGTCCGGACATCGGACCGGCGGCCCTCTTTTCGATTCCGAATCTTTTTCTGACCGCGTGGAAACAGAAACCGGGCCTGCTCAAAGCTCGCACGGCGTTTCCGGCTCTCGACGTTCCGCCGCTTTCCGGAGCTTGGGAGCGTCTCGGTAACGAACGGGGTTGGGCGAACGTCCTTGCGGAAACCGTCCTGACGGAACAGCCGGTCAATCTTCTTTTCGAGCCGGGAACGGACGTTTTGCCGCTCTTCGCCGAAGCAATCGCAAGGCTTCCCGTCGATCTTCGTTGGCGGGCGACGTTCAGCAGCTATTACAACAAGCTGCCGCCGGGCGTTGCCTGTCAATGGAAGGGAATCGTCCACGGGACTCCCGAAGCCGCGACGGCCGCTGCCGGAGACGCTTTGGTTCTCGACCTTTCCCAACCGCTCGGCAAAGCTCCCCCTGTAAGAAGAACCTTCGAGAACCGGAAATCGCCTCCGCCTCCGGCTCCAACGGCTTCGTCTTCCGTACCGACATCCGGTTTTACGCCGGAAGTCGTCTTCGAGCCGAACCTCGATGGAATTTACGAACTCGGCGAAACCGTCGACCTGCCGACGCGATCGTCGTTCGATGCTCCAAGATTCAAACGGTCGCCTCACCAACCGCCGCCGTTTTGGAGTTCGCCGATCATTTTCGGTTCGCTGCTGCTCGCCGCGTTCGTTCTCGGCAGCGGATTCGGGGCTTGGTGGTTTCGGCCTGTCCCCGCTCCGGAACCGCCGGCGCCGGCAAGCTCGTTCCTGCTTGATTGCATCGACCTTTTGTTGCCGGAAAATAACAGCCGGAATGGAGGCGGTACTCCGCCGTAATGACGGGCGGCAACGTTGCTCCGTCATTGCGCCGGAGTACCGGCTCCATTCCGGCTGTGATACCGTACTTCGGCCTTGTGAACGCCGGCTCCCGTTGGTCGGCTCATCGTTCGGCAGTATTTGACTTTACGAAAAAATGCGAAACGGCAAACCTTTCCCCAAAATGTCCGTCGAATGGCGTTTCGCAGTATATTCTCATTGTCCCGATTCGACGAGGTTGCCGATGATCTCTTTGAGAGCGGGAGAAAGCCGCGGCCAGCGTTCGACGACTTTCGTCAAGTCGCAGTCGGCGTTGTCGAGAGTTTTTTCGCCGAGATCTTTGATCCCGCCGTCGATGCAGATACCAGAACTGCTTGGACACGGAGCTTTCGGTCCCTTCGACTTTGCGGAGAAGGCGGCCAACGGATCACAAAGGATCCTCGCGGCCCGAGTCGCGTTCGTCGGTCCTTTCCGGCCGCCTAAAGCGACGACGCCAAGCGGTCGGGATTGCTTTCCAAACGGCGGAGCGGGCGAGGACTCGTTGTCAACCTGAGAAGGCGGCAACGGAATCGTCGGCGTCTGAAACTTGCAGAGTACGGATTTTTCCCGTCGAATCGAGGACTCCGCTTTCCCCTTTTTCGCGGCCAAGGCGGATCGAAACGCGGCGGTCGGCTTCCGTTCCGAAACGGAATGCGACGCACCGACCACCAATCGGCTTCCGAATCCGCTTTCCGAAACGGTCGCCGGACGGAACGTTCGTTGGCCGTTGGCAAAGAAGTCGACGATCTCTTCGTCCCGGAATTCCCGGAAGGAATACGCCGTCGGCGTGTCCGTCGGAACGTCGTGAAGAGTTGCGTCGAAAGACATGGAAGCGTCAGAGTTAGCCGCTCCGCCCAGGGAGCGATGATGTATGAACGTGCTTAAAGTTTTCCCGGACTTTAGCGCGTCGCAGGCGACGCGGCTAAACGACGCGGCTAAACGAATACAGCTAAACGGTCGACTAAGCGGCGTCGCGGGACGACTTCATTTCGGCCCAAGTCCGTTTGTAATGGAGGGCTTCGAGCAGTTCAGTCAGCGTCAGGGTCCGATTTTCGAGTTCCAACGGAATCTCCATTCCGGGATCGCAGACCAAATCGACGGTTCCGTCGTCGCCGATCAAGTCGTCGAATTCACGGAGCAGACCGTCTTGGACCGCTTGGCGAACCAAATGTCCGCGAGTTGCCGAGATTTCACCGGCTCGTTCACCAAGGCTGTCCGCCGCTCGTTTCGCCAACGCCGGAAGATATTCGCTCGCAATCTCAATGATCCGAGGCGTGTAAACTTTAACTTGCATGGATTTCTCTCTCCTCAAATAATGTGATTTTCTTCCGGGAGGAATACCGATAAAGCCGGTCTTTTCCTTCTATCGGCTTTCCGGTTGTACTCTTTACACTGTTTTTGCGAAATTTTCCGATAAATCCGGTTGTATCGTTTTGGTTGCCGTTTTTTCTTTTTCGCCGGATGGTCAGCTCCTCGATATTCTGGTAAAATCGTTCTTTCGAATTCTTTTGAGGTTTGAGAGCGAGGTTACCATGGCAAAGTCGATTGTTTCCGTGTCGTTTCTTGGAATAATGCTGTTCGTTTTGGCTCCGTTATTTGCCGCGTTTGCGGAGCCGTCGTCGGCGATGCTCGATCAGGTTGCCCGACTGAAGGCGAAGGGAATTCCGCTGACCGACTATCATATCCATATTCGTGGCGGCATGACGCCCGAAAAGGCGGCTGATTGGGCGAAGAAAACCGAAATCCGAAGCGGCGTACTCGAAAACGTCGGCAAGGGCTGGCCGCTCTCTGACAACGACAAGCTCAAGGCGTTCATTGAGGACGCCCAACGATTTCCCGAGTTGTTGATCGGTATCCAGGTCAACGACCGCGACTGGTTCAAGACGATTGATCCGGCGCTTTGGAAAAAACTCGATTACGTTCTCGCCGACACGATGATCATGGACGGTCAAAAACTCTGGCTCGAAAAGGATTACGAAATCGCCGACGAAAACGCTTGGTTTGAAAAATATTTCAATCACTGCATGACGGTCGTCAACGAACCGACCACGATTTTGGCGAATCCGACCTATTTGCCGGAGAAAGTCGTTCATCGATACGACGATTTTTGGACCGCCGAGCGCATGGAAAAACTGATCGACGCCGCCGTGAAAAACAACGTCGCCTTGGAAATTCAGGCCGGTACGAAGTTTCCGAATAAGAAATTCATTGAACTCGCCCTGAAAAAGGGAGCGAAGATTTCCATTGGCCGCAACAACCACGACGACAAGCCGAACGAACTGAAACGCTCCCTCGACTGGCTCGAAGAACTCGGCGTCAAACCGGGGGATATGCTGGATATCAAATCGAGAAGGTAAAATCACCGTCATCCCCGCGCAGGCGGGGCCCTCGAGAGTAAAGTTTACAACCCTTTGCATCGCCGAAAGTTATAGAATGTGCAAACGGTCAACAATGCCTTTCGTC
>JAVBQW010000067.1:0-5678 GCA_031548665.1 Thermoguttaceae bacterium | reverse complement strand
CCCCCGACGCGCTTTCCCCACCCACGTTTCATCGCGTCGTCGCCCCCCGCGGCTCATATCGACATGAACTTTCATCTCAAGGATAAAACGATTCTCGTAACAGGCGCCGCGTCCGGATTGGGCAAGGCGACAGCGCTGTTGCTCGCCGCCGAAGGAGCCAAGGTCGCGGTCAACTACCGAAGCCGGAAGGAACAAGCGGACGCCGTCGTCGCCGAAATCAAGTCGCTCTACGGGACGGCAGGCTTGGCCGTCTTTGCCGACGTTGTTTCGGAAGACAATGTCGAAAGAATGTTCGACGCCGTGGAAGCCGAACTTGGTCCGATCCATGCGTTGGTCAACAACGCGGCGTATTGTCCGAATCCGCCCTGCGCCGATTTGTCGCTGGAAGAGTTTCGGAAAGGAATCGACATCAACCTTCAAGGAACGTTCCTTTGCAGCCGCGAAGCGGTTCGACGGATGCGGAAACGTCAAACGAAGGGCAAGATCGTCAACATCTCGTCGCAGGCGGCGTTTCGCGGTTCGGAAAACGGCAAAACGGCTTACGACATGACCAAGGCCGGTTTGGTCGGTTTCACGATTTCGCTGGCTCGGGACTGCGCCCCGTTGGGAATCAACGTGAATTGCGTCGCGCCGGGATTGATGCGAACCGATATCATCGCGGCCCAACTCGACGCCGATCCGGAAAAGTACAATCGACGTGTTCCTCTTGGTCGCATCGGCCAACCGGAGGAAATCGCGGCGATGGTCGTTTTTCTCTGCTCCGAACAGGCGAGTTATATGACCGGAGCGACCGTCGACGTCAGCGGCGGACTCGCCATGCATTGAAACGTCAACGTCGTTTCAACCTTTCGCGCGTCGCAAGGCGACGCGGCTAAGGGCCGGGACGTTTTATCCGCAGCTTTCCAGATAGCGACGGGAACGGTCGAGTTCCTCGGCGGACGCCTCGACGGTTTCAAGAATCGCGATTCCCCGAGGAAACGGATGCATGAAAATCTCTGTCGGGCCTTGAAAACCGATTTTCCGGAGGGCGGCAAGAATCGGTTTGAAATCGAGACCGCCGCGTCCGGGAAGCTGTTCGAGTTCCTGCTCTTTCGGGAGTTTGCTCATTGCCCCCTTGCCGTGCTGCCAAGCGTAGAAGAGCGAGAGTTTCGAGCCGCAATGTTCGATCAGCGAGGCGAGCAGCGCGGGATCCTGCGGCAGATGATACGGAGCAAAGGCGATACCGAGCGCCGGCGATTGAATGCCGTCAGCAAAATATCGGACCGCGTCGGGCGAGTCGAGCAGCATATTGCCGTGATTCTCGATCGCCAAAACGATGCCGTTCTTCTCCGCGAGTTCGACCTGCGGTTTGAGCTGTTCGAGGAATCCGGCGATTTCCTTTTTCAATTCCTCGCCTTGCAGATTTTTGCGTCCTTTTGGTCCCGTGACGATCAATTTGCCGCCGAGCCGTGAAACGAAGGACATTTCGTCGGCTAACGCGAACGGACCGAGATCGAATCGCGTCGTCAAGCCGAGTTTCAGGCCGTATTTCGTCAGTAATTCGACGAATTTTTCTTCGCCCATTTCGTCGACCTGTTCCCGTTGGTTGCCGTGAACCTTCGGCCAGAGATCGATTCGGTCGGCGCCGGTTTTTTTCGTTACGGCGAGGATCTCCTCCAGCGGCGAAACGCCGAACAGGCTCGTCGCCAAGGCGTAATTCAATTTAAACGGAGCCGAAGTTTCCGCGATGATCGAGTCGAGAAACAACGCGGTTCCGAGTCCGGCGGCAAAACGTAAACAGGCTTCACGGCGGTTCATGGCAATTGAAAGAATGCGCCGGAGTACCGGCTAAATGAGGGGAAGAGAAGGATTAATCTTCTTTAGCGATACGAACGATTTCGTCGATCGACGTGATTCCTTGGAGGGCCTTTCGCCAACCGTTTTCGCGGAGCGTCATCATTCCGGCAGCTCGGGCGGCTTTTTTGATTTCGACGGCCGGCCGCCCCGTACTCGCAAGGAGTCGGACGTCTTCGTTGGCGACCAGCAGTTCGTACAACGCGATTCGACCGGAAAACCCGGTATGTCGACATTCCCTGCAACCGACCGGTTGGAAGACGTCGATGTTTTCGTCCATCATTTTGGCGAACGGAAAATCGGTCGGAATTTCAGCGGGCAACGGCTCGAATTTTCGTTTGCAATGCGGACAAAGTCTCCGAACGAGCCGCTGCGCCATGATTCCTTCGACCGTCGTGCTGACGAGAAACGGCTCGACGCCCATATCGTGCATCCGGGTGAAGGCGCTGGCCGCGTCGTTCGTATGCAGCGTACTGAACACGAGATGCCCGGTGAGCGACGCTTGAATCGCATTTTCCGCCGTTTCGAGGTCGCGGATTTCGCCGACCAAGACGACGTCCGGGTCGTGCCGGAGAATCGCCCGGAGACTGGCCGCGAACGTCAGACCGACCTTCGTATGGACCTGAATCTGGTTGATGCCGTCGAGTTGGTATTCGATCGGATCTTCCGTCGTGATGATTTTCGTCGCTTCGTCCTTGATTTCGTTGAGAGCGCTGTAGAGCGTCGTCGTTTTTCCGCTTCCGGTCGGACCGGTTACTAAAATGATTCCGTGCGGCTGCTTGATCAGTTTGTTGAAGGTTTGATAAATATCTTCGTCCATGCCGACGCCGCGCAGCGTGAAATCCATGCGGTCCTTGTCCAGGATACGCATCACGATGCCTTCGCCGTGCAACATCGGAATGATCGAGAGCCGCAAATCGATTTCGCGACCGGAAACCTTCAGTTTGATTCGGCCGTCCTGTGGAACCCGCTTCTCGGCGATGTTCAGGTGGGACATGATCTTGAGCCGACTGATGATCGCGGACTGGAACCGATTGATTTCCGGCGGCATCGGCTGCGTCTGGAGCACGCCGTCGATCCGATAACGGACTTTCATGCCGGATTCCTGGGCCTCGATGTGAATGTCGCTGGCTCGAACCTCGACCGCTTCGGAAAGAATTTCATTGACGAGTCGAACAACGGAAGCTTCCTGGGCGAGTTGCGCGTCGCCGCTCTGGTCCCATTCGATTTCGTCGAGGACTTCGACGTCGTCCGTCGAGACTTGGGCCATCAACCCGTCGATCGTTTCGGCGCCGACGCCGAGATGCGACTTGATCAGCTTCGCCAGTTCGGCGGGAAACGCGACGACGGGAAGCACCGCTCGACTCGTTGCGGCGGAAATCGCGTCCATCGTATGGAGATCGAACGGATTCGATGTCGCGACGAGCAAGCTGCCGTCGCCGTCCTCGCCGATCGGAAAGACGTTATAACGATGGACGAGCCGAATGGGAAAATTGTCGAGAACGGAGCGGTCGATCTGGCTTTTCGCCAAGTCGACGAGCCGCATCCGCAACGAAGCCGCGAGTTCCTGAAAGGCTTTTTCCTCGGTCCGCGTTCCCAAAACGGTGAGAATCGATTGGAGACGTCCTTCGTTGCGCAGCGACTCCCGCGACATCTGGAGTTGCGTGGTGGTCAGACCGGCTGCGTCGGCAAGATCAACGAAGGTAATCATTCGAAACGCGAGGAAAAATCGACGCCGACGTCCGAAACGTCGACTCATCATCAGGACAACGAGATCCCAATATATCTCAGTCTCGGTAACATTTCAAGAAGGCAGAAAATCTTACGGTACCCGGAACAGTTTGCCGTCCATTCGATTGCAGAGCGGACCAAGAACATCGACGGCCGTGGTTTCCGGTACGAAATGAACCGAGGCGTCGCCGTAGAGTCCGTGGGCGCCGACCGGATGAAAACTTCGAAAGTCGTGCTGGTATTTACTGCATTCGGTACAGGTCCACGAGGTGTCGATCGCCCCGCTTTTTCCGCTGAAATGGGAACACTGCGGCACGAAGTTGACTTTTTGGTTGTTTTTGCGAAAAACATTCAGTCCACTGATCCACTGTCCGTTCGCCGACTGTTTCGGATCGGTGCTTTCGTACGACGCCGCCTCGGCGACGATCATCGTGTTCGAGGTTCCGTCGGTGATATCTTCGAATCCGAGCTGCTTTGCCGGATAGAATTTCGCCGGATATCCCCAATCCTGGTTTGCGCTGATGATCGTTCCGTATCTCGCCGGTTGATTGAAATCGCCGGGGACCTCCTGTTGCGGAAAATCGGTCTGGATCGTTTCACTGCAAATTCCGCTGTAGTGCGACGGGGCGCGTTCATAAGGAAGGAACGCGGTGCCGTCGGTCCAGTAATCGGGGCTCAGGATCGGCTTTCGATCTTGATCGCTCGGACAGAGATACGTCGGAACAAGCGTTGCGCCAAGCTTGGCGTTTCCGGCGACCGCGTTTCCGGAAGCATCGGCTCCGTCGATGATCGTGGTCGCGAAATCCAGTTGGACGCCGAGATTCGATTGTTCGATGTACGGCAGAATGAGGGCTCCCCATCCGAAATTCGTACAACGTGTTTCCGAGGCAATCTGGCCGGCGGGGAAACTTTTCAGCGTGTCGTGGTAATTGTGAATCGCGATGCCGATTTGTCGCATGTTGTTGGCGCAACTCATTCGCCGTGCCGATTCCCTCGCCGCTTGGACGGCGGGGAGCAACAGGGCGATTAAAACGCCGATAATCGCAATCACGACAAGAAGTTCAACTAACGTAAATGCTTGAGAGAACCGGGAACGGGACATGGAAGAACCTTCCTTTCATTGAATCGCCGTCGAATTCGGGACGGCGGCTGTTGACGGTTCCCCTTGTCCTTCGCTCCGGAAACCGCGAAAGAAATTGGTAGGTCTTCTGACTCTCGGCAAAACGTCGGACCTTCTCGACGTGGAACACGTCAATGGTCGAAAGAAAGGACGTTTCAAAAGCCGATTACAGCGGCGAGGACCGTTCCGGAATGGACGTCTTCGCGATCGAAAACGCAGGCACCGGATTCCCTGTTGACGTCCGCTCAAACATCGCGGACGAACACCAATTTCAATGGATGCCGGAAATTCTAGCCGGGAATTCCGTGCCGTCAAGATGTCCGGCGGAGGCTCGATATTTTCCGACGTAACAAAATTTTCTCGGCGATCTCTTGATTGTTCCGTTGCTTTTCCATAAATTATTCGTAAACCGTTGCTGGAGTCGGGACCGCGGGTCCCGGCTCGTTAAGTCCTATTTTTTGAAAGGAGCTCCGACATGTTTTGCCCGACCTGTGGTCAACAGATTCCGGAGGGAAGTCCGTCTTGCCAACATTGCGGAGCCCGTTTTGCGGCGACGCCTCCGATCGGTGTTCCCCCGGCACCCGGTTATGGTGGTCCCATGCCGCCCGTTCCGGATTATATGGTTTGGAGCATTCTGGAACTTTTGTTCTGCTGCCTGCCGTTCGGAATCGTCGGCTTGATTTACTCCATCCAGGCGAATTCCGCGAAAACCTCGGGCCGATATCAGGAAGCGCTTGATAACGCCGAAAAAGCAAAGAAGTTCCTGATCTACGGAATCGTCGGCTGGGCCGTCTGCTTCTTCCTTTACATCGGTTTCATCGTCCTGATGATCATCGGAGCCGCTGCGCAGCAGTAGTACCCTGCCAAGCCTAGAATTGCTTTTAGCCACGGAAGACACGGAAGGAACACGGAAGGAGATGATGCAAGGAATTTCTCCGTGATTTTTCCGTGTCTTCCGTGGCAAAATATTGATAAAATATGCTTTGGCGTTGTA
>JAVBQW010000084.1:0-3508 GCA_031548665.1 Thermoguttaceae bacterium | reverse complement strand
CTCGCTGATCACCTTGTCCACATCGATCTGCTCCAGTTTCGCCTGGGCCGCTTTCACCCCCGCCGCGATCATCTCCTTCTGTTTTTCGACCGCCTTGGCCCGATCCTTCCGGCCCCGGCTCTGGAAAAAATCGATCAACTCCAGATAGAACGCTTCATTCGCCCTGGCGAACGTGGGGCCGTCGAAGCAGTCGAAGATGTAATTTTCGTCGACCTGATGTTTTTCGAACTGACTATCGAGGAGCGTCCCGATCACCTGCGCGAGCAACATCTCGTCCGTGCCGAGACGGGTCAGGAGCGGCGGGTTGCCGACTTCGGGCTGCAAAAGGTCGACGTCGAGTCGATTCTTGACTTTGATCGCGGCACCGATGGTGAGTGAAATTTCCCAAGCCTTGCCTGCATTGTCCTTGAATGATTTCATAACGTTATTGTCTTTTGATGAAATGATGAATGAAGGAAAACCGTTCTCGAATCGATCACCCCGGAGGCGGTGTCGGCTCCTCCTCTTCGTGCCATTCTTCCCATTGCGTCAATTTTGCCGTAACGGAATACTTGATCGCTTCTTCGAGCGGTTCGGCGCGGGAGAACCCGGTGATCGCGAAATCGCCGACCGGCCCTTCCCCCTTTTCACTGGTCAAGGCTGCGAGATGGATCTGCTGCGACTTGAGCCAGGCTTCCTTGATCGCCTTGAATCCGGCGTCTTTCGCGAGGTACAACATGTCGAATTCGATCGTGCATTCCTTGAGACCGGCGATTGTCGCACGAAAACCGCCGTTGTCACGCGTCGACACGTCAGCTTCACTCGCATCGAGGGTTATCGTAACATCTGTTATATTGGGTAGTTCTGCGGTCGGAACACCGGACGACCCGGCTTCACCGTAGAACATTTTGCCTTTCATTCCAAGGCGAAATTCTTTCAGTGGCATCAATTTCTCCTATTATTGTTACTTAATGGAATCGGCCCACATCGTCGGAACCTTTGGGAGTTCCCGTTGAAAGGCCGGTTCCATGAACGGACGTGGTTTTATGTTGGCCGTCCCGCCGCGCAACAGGTCGATCCGGCCCCCGTATTCAAGACCGGGGAGCGTCTTCGAACTGTTGATCCGCGTCGGCACACGCACCGGGCCGATCACGACGCTGCGACGTTCCATGTCGTAACCGAAATAAATGTGCTTTTTGAGCGTTCCCTTGTGGCTGGACGGCGGTTGGAACGGTGCGGAAGAACGTTTACGCTTGCGAATGGAACGTCGGGCCGTCTTGCGGACGAACGATCCGAATTTGGACAAGATCTTGCGGCTGCGAGCGTCAACTTTATCCTTGATCTTCTTGCGGTCGAAGAACATGTTCTTCATCGTCCGCAGGTCGCAACGAATGACGATCATCGTTCCAATTTATTAAAGTTGCAAATATTGTCATGACGGTCAAGCAAGATCGGGAGCGGAGCGACCCTCTTGCGGGTTGTCACAATGGAGCGGAAGTTCCAAACCGCCGGACGATCCTACCGTCCCGTTGAGGGCGCGGGGGGTGATGTTCCACATCCGGTTGAAGTTCTCGACTTGTCCGTCTTTGATTTCGCGCAAGGCGACAAGCTGTTCGCTGAGAAGATGAACGACTTGATCGTTACCGCTCGTCACATTCTTTTCCAATTCGGCGAGTCGTTTTTCGACCGATTCCAGCTTCTCGCCGTTCTTGGCAATGAACGAACGGCGTTCCGCAACAAAAAACAGGATTCCAAGCCCCATGATCCCGACGATGCCGAGTTTTTCGATCCCTTGCAGGAACGTCAGGTCGGGCAGGAATTGTGCCATCGGCAGCGCAAGACAGAAACTCGGCACCGTGGCGTAAAGATAGTCGGTAAATCGTGTCATTAATTTTGACGAAAAGAAACCAACACTTGAGTCGTTCGAAGCGAGTTGACCAGCCCAAGCGTTGATGCTATAGTGAGTACATGTAACTTGGCCGCTTACCCATTCAAGGAGCAACCGATGAATCCCACGCAACTCGATGCCGCCGAAACGAAAGATCGAATACTGAAAGCGTTCGAAAAAATTCCTTTTGTATCCTTTGGGACATTCGGAGCGAACGGTTGGCCCAATGTCAGGGTTCTGCTCGTGGCGGCGAAAGACGGTATTGAAACGATCTGGTTCGCGACCGGCAGTACTTCCTCCAAAATCGCGGAACTGAAAGCCGATCCCAAAGCGATCATCTATGGATACGACGCCGAAGCGATGCAGGAATTCCGGTTATTCGGCAAAGTCGAACTGCTGACCGATTCCGCGTCACGTCGGAAAATCTGGAAGGACGAATACGTTGAACATTTTCCCGACGGCGTCGATTCGCCGGACATGGTCGTCCTCCGTTTCGACACCGAGAGTGGATTCTTCGATTGCTACATGCGCGAAACCGGCAAGTTTTAGTCGTTCAGAATCGCCAGTTGTCCGGGAACGGAATGCACAATTTGACGTACAGCGACGTATCCGAATCGAAGATTGATTCCGGGAACATGATGTACGGAGAACCGTAACCGCCTGCCGTCGAGACGTACTGTTCCAGCAAAGCCCTTGTCATCCAAACCATATCGGCGGGTTCGCCTTCGTCGGACGATTTGTAACGGGGACCGTGCGAGTTCGGAACGCCGACATACTCCGTGTTATTGACGACCCGGTAGGCCGTGACGTGGGTCGCATGCGCCCATCGGCCCCGGAGCGTGGCGACCTTGACACCGTTGCGGTCCAACGTGCAGCCGCTGATCGCCGTACTGTTGCCGAGCGCAACGGAAAGCCCGGCGGCGCAGGACTGGATGATCTCGTCGGCGAGTTCCTTGCCACGATAATTCAAGAACATGATCGCGCTCTGGTATTGCAGGGCCGCGTCGAGATGTTCCTTGTACGACGGCATCGACTGGTTATCCGTCCCGACGAGAAATTCCGGGAAGTGACCGAGTCCATTCGCGGCCTTCGCCATTTCCGAAACGGTTTGTCCGCCCCGCATGGAGCCGCCCTTGCTGATGCACCAGGCGACCAGCGGATTGAACGACGCATAAATGAGCGGGGCGCCCCGTGCGATCAGTTGCAACATCGTCGAACAATGGGCGAACGCGTCACTGTGCCCCATGCAGCTCGGTTTTCCGCACGGCGGCGTAAACGATCATGTCGTCGACCTTTGTCCGCGTCAGCGACGAGAGGGACGACGCATCGGTCAGGAGCGGACGAATCCAGACCCGCAACAGATCGGCATCGTCCAGACCCGGATAGGTCGTGTAAGCGGTCGTGAAACTGCGAGCGACATCGCCGTACTGGAAGAACAAAACAAACCCGGAAAAGAAGTTTTTGATTTTATCGAACATAATAATCTCCATTGATTGTTATGGGTGCGACTTTGAAGTTACGCAAACCGGGCAATTTCGGCGGAATTTGATATTGTAAAAGAGACTCCTTCTGTGGCATGATAACTGTAGATTTCACAAGCAGTTACACGCCGAACAGAAAGGAGTCTCCGATGAAAGCGAC
>JAVBQW010000001.1:0-40255 GCA_031548665.1 Thermoguttaceae bacterium | reverse complement strand
GTGAGAGAGTGAAAGGGAAAATGCAAGATACGTTTTATCAAGCGGTTACATCTCTCCCACTCTCTCACTCTTTCACCCTCTCACCTCTCTGTTTTCGGTAGGAAACTTTCTGGCGACTGCCTTAAGGAAACACTGTTCATCGAATAACAGCCGGAATGGAGGCGGTACTCCGCCGGATTGACGGCAAAAACCGTCTTTCCGGTGAGTTCGCCTCCATTCCGGTTGTTGTTTTACCGTATTACGGTATAAGTGCTTGGTCAAAAATAAACTATCGAATTGTACAAAAACTACCAAGGTTCAACCCCCGAGTTACGGCGGAGTACCGCCTCCACTCGGGGCTCTTTTCGATAGGTTGTTTTTTACCGCTCCCTAGTATTTTTCGACGCAACTCCTTTAGACGAGTATTTCCATGAGAGTTTTTCTCTTGATCTTTTTGTTGATTCCGTGTTGTGTCGTCCAAGCGGATCGAATCGAAATGCTTGGAGGAACCGCCGTCGAGGGAACGATCACGTCCAAAGACGATCGATTCGTTTCCGTGGACGTCGTCGTTGACGGAAAAACTTTTTCAAGAAAATATGCCGTCAACCGCGTTCACGCCGTCGTCCGTGATGGAAAACGGGAAATCGTGACGCCGAAAAATTCCGGTGAAGTCGTCGGTCAAACCATCGAATTGAACGTCGACGATCTCATCGCAGAGGCCGGACGAACGTTGCCGTCTTGGTGGGATGAAACAACACTCGACATTCCGACAACGCTCGATTTGTCGTATCCCGCTCCGATTCTTGGCAAGCCGCTTCCGTGGAACAATCAAAAGAATATCGCCCATTTTGTTTGGGACGTCGTCAATCCGAATTCCGGTCGTTGGCGGTCCTCGGGAATCCGCCTGTTCCATCATCTGCTCGAACTTCATGGGGATGATCCGGCGACGCAACAACGGATCCGAAACGAACTCGGAATGATGTATTTTCGGTTCGAACGTGATTACGCCCGAGCCGCTTTCTGGCTGCGGCTCGCCGGAGCGGACCGACCGGACTTTCCCTTTTTTTCGGGTGTTGCGTTGGCGGAGTGTTTTTGGCGGCTCGGCGACAAATCGCTCGCCTTGAAACAGTTGGAGAACCTCAAAACGACGACGCCGGGACTCGTCAAACTCCTCGGCGAAATGGGCGAAACCGATCAAGCTCTCGTCGCCGGAAAAGAATTGATCGAACAGAGTCCGACTGTCGGCTTCCTCTATGTCGGCGACGTTTATCGGAACGTCGGACGCAACAAGGAAGCTCTCGAATCCTACGAACAGGCCCTTGCCGCGTCGACCGGCAACAAACGCCTGGAAATGTTCCGTCGCCGTGCCGAAGCGAATATCTTCAGTTTAAAGGCCTTCGAAATGCTCGACGTAAAAAAAATCGCCGACGGAACCTATCACGGTGCAAGTTTCGGTTTCGACGGTCCGATTCACGTCGACGTCGTCGTCAAGTCGGGCCGAATTGTCGATGTTCGCGTCACGGAACACAAAGAAAAACAGTATTATTCCTCGATCACGGACACCTGCCGCCAAATCAAGGAAAAACAGGGACTTCGCGGCGTCGACGCAACCAGCGGCGCGACGATTACCTCGGAAGGAATTATCAACGCCGCCGCTCAAGCCCTTGCCCCGTGAGGACGTAGAGTGTAAAGTGGGAATCGTTGAGTTGCGTATGATAATTTTTGCCGTCCCACTCTACACTCTACACTTTCCATGCTCAAAGGAATCTCTCCGTTGATTTCGCCGGAACTGTTGATGATCCTGCACAAGATGGGACACGGCGACGAAATCGTGTTCGCTGACGCTCATTTTCCAGGACACAGCGTTAATACGACGGTTGTCCGTGCCGACGGCTTGAAGGTCGCCGAAATGCTCGACGCGATTCTGCCGCTCTTCGCTTTGGACCACGCCGTCGACGCTCCGGTCGTCATGATGGCGGTTCAAGCGGGCGACAAAGCAGATCCGAGCGTTGAAACGTCCTATCGGGCCGTGATCGACAAACACGCTCCGAAGACGCCGCCGATCAAGAGAATCGACCGCTTCGAGTTTTACGAACGAACCCGGCAGGCATTCGCCGTCGTCATGACGACCGAGACCCGGATTTACGGCAACATCCTCTTGAAAAAAGGCGTCACGCCGACGACCTGAAGCGTTCGATGAATCGACGAGAATTTCTCTGGACGGGCGGGACCCTATTTTTTTGTGCGGGAATTTTCTTCCCGTCGTTCGAACGTTCATCGAAATCCTTCGTCGGCTTGCGTGTCGATCCGGCCGATTGGGATTCCGTCCGAAAACGGTTGATTGACGCCGACAGCTTGCTTTTTACCCGCCGTCCCGAAAACCGAATTCTCGACGAAGCGATTGCCGCCGGCCAAAAAGTTTTCGTTCGACGAACGGATGGTGTAAAAATTTCCGAAACGATTGCAACACCGTTGTATCGTCAGCACGGTTTGGTCGTCGATTCCGGAGACCCCGAAACCGCTGCGGATGGGTTTCTCTTCGGTAAGGTCGTCGTCCTGTTCGACGCCGGTCGTTGCCGTTGGGAGGTTTTCGCTCCGCTCGATTTTCCATCGACAGCCGACAATGTTCGATGTCGCCGTCTTGAAATCGCCGCGATGCTTGATCGGCATTCAAACAACAGTCGGAATGGAACGAAGCGCAATGACGGCCCCATCGGAGGGTAAGGCCGTCAATCCAGCGGAGTACCGCCTCCTTTCGGGAGCGTTTGCCAAAAAGGGGCGGCTTGAGTGTCGTCGGTTTTCGAGAAAAGTGTTTTGAAACAATAGAGCAGCGGCTTGTCTTTCCCCCTCTCCCCGGTACTCCGGGGGGAGGGGACGGTAATCTCAAGACTTTTCGTGGTATTTTGCTCCATCTCCCACCCTCAATCGGAAAACGCTCCGCCTCCTTTCCGGCTTTTGTCAAACGAACCAATCATTCATCGGACATGAAAATAATTCTCGACGGCAAGGAATTGGAAGCGTCCGAAGGAACGACGATCCTCGACATCGCGAAACGGCAGGGAATCGAGATTCCGACGCTCTGCTTCCTCGAAAACTGTAGGCCGCCGTCGACGTCGTGTTTGGTTTGCCTGGTCAAGGCGGACGGTAAAATGGTTCCGGCCTGCGCAACGGTCGCCGTCGATGGAATGGTTGTCGAATCGGAAACCGACGAGGTTCATCAACTCCGTAAGGCGTCGCTGGAACTTCTTTTGAGCGACCATGCCGGCGACTGTTACGCTCCCTGCCAGACGGCGTGTCCGGCGAAACTCGACATCCCGGCCATGCTCCGACTGATTCAGGACGGAAACGAAGCGGAAGCGATAAAAGTCGTCAAGGAAACAATTCCGCTGCCTGCCGTGTTGGGAAGAGTCTGTCCAAAGCCCTGTGAAAAAGGTTGTCGCCGCAAGGAAATCGATGCTCCGGTTGCAATTTGTTCGATGAAACGGCATGTCGGCGACACCGACCTTGCGCAGGACGAATTCTATCGACCGCCGCTGGAAAAACCGTCCGGAAAACGGGTCGTCGTGATCGGCGCCGGACCGTCGGGGCTTTCCGCCGCCTATTATCTGACTCGACTCGGACATCACGTTTCTCTGTACGGCCAGAAAAAGAAGCCCGGCGGCCGACTCCGGACGATCTCCGAAGACGTTTTGCCGTCCGATGTTCTCGACGCCGAGTTGCGGACCATCCTGAAGTTGCCGATCGACTATTATCCCGACGAGTTGATCGATTGGGCGTCGCCGGGAGCGCTCGACGAAATTTTGAATTCCTTCGCCGCCGTGCTGCTCTGTACGGGGCCCTGCGACTCCGAAACGTTACAACACTCGGGACTCGAAACTCAAAACGGAAAACCCGTTCTCGGGCACGGAACCTTTTCGACGTCGAAACCGGGCGTTTTCGCCACGGGAACGATCGTCCGTTCCGCAACCGCGATGATCGTCCGAAGCGTTGCCGACGGTCGGGAAGCGGCGGAGTCGATCGACCGATTTTTGCGGAACGGCAAGCCGATTCCCTCCCCATCGACCTTTGCGGTCAAACTCGGCAAATTGGATCGAAAGGAAATCGACGTTCTCGCCGAGACCAGCCAACCGGAACAGGTTCCGAGCGGCGAAGCGGCCAAGGAATCCGCCCGGTGTTTGCACTGCGATTGCCGGGGCCGTGAAAAATGTCAACTTCTAAAACACTCCGAGACATACCAAGCCGAGCTGAAACGATTTGCCGACGGAGAAGGAGAGCGGCGTTCGCTGGAGATTCGGCGTAGCGGCAACATCGTTTTCGAGCCGGGAAAATGCATTAAATGCGGGCTCTGCGTTTTCGTTACACGTCGTGCTGCCGAGAAAACGGGACTCGCGTTTCTCGGTCGCGGCTTCGATGTCCGGATCGGCGTTCCGTTCGACGAACCGCTCTCCGAGGCGCTCGAACTCTGCGCCGCTGAAGCGGTCCGCGTCTGCCCGACAGCGGCGCTTTCGATGGAAAGGTAAGCTGAAAAAGGGTTCAATTACCGTCATCCCCGCGAAGGCGGGGACCTAGAGAACAAACTTCACGATGTTTTTACACACGTCGTTGGCGGATGCAAATGGTCAACGATATCTTTCGTCTGGGTCCCCGCCTTCGCGGGGATGACGAACACTCCTTACTGACCGTTGGACAACCGTTTTTTCGCCGCCTGGATTTCTCCCGGCGTCGGTTCCCGGAAAGTTCGTTGAGCGAGGGCGCGAATCAAAAACTTTTCCTTTTCGAGCGCCTGGTCGCTGTAGGAAATGTTTTCCTTCCCCAATTGGTCGAGGAGCGACGTGATTCGTTCCAAGAGGAACGGCGGCATCACGAGATCGGAAAGCTCCGTCCAGTTCGCGGCGCCGAGATTCGTGCCGTTGCAGTATTGAATCTGAAGGCGTTCGTCGCATTCTCCTTTGCAGGCGAAGTAGATTTCGACGATTTCCTGCAATTCGTCGGAGGACATTTTACGGCGGGCTAAGCGGACGACGACACCCTTGTGGTCGTCGGAGTAAAGCGTTGCCAAAAGATCTTTGGCGCAATGATCGCAACGAATCGGAAGGTATTCGTCATGAAACGGAACGACCGGTCGGCTCATCGCGACATATTTCGGGAAATATCGGGCCGCGATTCGACCGAAACCGGGAGTCACAAGATAGGATTCGAGCGATTTGGCGTCGAAAACACGGTAATCCTTAAGAAATCCGCCGCTTTTTAATTCGGCAAGAGCATGTCCCAAGGCGGGAGAAATCGGTGTCGAATAAAATCCGACGAATCCATCGGCCTTGGTATGTCGAACCCGTTCGAGAATTTCCGGTTCGTCGTTTTCCCGGACCGCGGTACGCGTCGCGGCTTTGTGTTTGCAACTGACGAACCAACGAAACGGTAGTTGGTTGAACTTGCCGGGAACCTGTTCCACGGCACAGAAATCGCCATTGGAATCCGAGCAACGGCAGGGAAAAGATTCAATGTGAAAACCGAGTTCCTGCATGAAATCGCGGGCAAATTGCGGCCAACGTTCTCCCTCGGCAGGAATTTCATTGAAGTCGATCATAGTCATGGTTTCCTCTGAAGATGGTAAAACTTTTTCCCCCAAAAACCGGAACCAAACCGGTATTCCAGCTTTGCCCCGAACAGAACTTATTTCTTCATTTAATGGATTATAGTCAGGACGCCCACCGATGACAAGAAGCAACGAAAAAAGAACAAAATGGTCGCCCCATTTCAAGTAATCTTCGGCAGTCGTCCTGTACAAGTTGCAAAGCCTCGAACAGGGAGCGAGGCTGGAAACCGGAGGGAACGGTTTGAAACCGAGAACTCCAGCGTCCATCCTACAGTCTCCAGCCTTGAGAAAAAACCTCAGACGACGTTTTGCGGTGTTCCGTCGAGGAACGCTTGGAGGTTTTCGACCGCGATTTGCTGCAATCGCAGTCGGGCGGCGAGAGTTCCCCAAGCACAGTGCGGCGTGATGAAACAGTTCTTTGCCCCGACCAATGGATTGGTCGAACTTGGCGGCTCCGTCGAGAGTACATCGAGTCCGGCGCCGGCGAGCCGGCCGGAATTCAAAGCTTCGGCAACGGCCGCTTCGTCGAGCAGCGGGCCTCGTGAAACGTTGAGAAGAAACGCCGACGTCTTCATCCGAGCGAGTTGCGCAGCGCCGATCATCCCACGATTGTCATCTTTCAACGGACAGTGCAACGACACGATGTCGCTTTTCTCCAGTAGTTCGTCGAAACCGACAAAGCGAACCGTTCCGTCCCGGTCGCCGGGGGTCCACCGGGGACCGAAAGCGATCGGATGCATTCCGAAAGCTTCCGCAATTCTCGCAACGCTTTTGCCGATCGTCCCGTAACCGACGATACCGAACGTCAAACCGGCGAGTTCGATCAAGGAACCATTCCAGTAACAGAAGTCGGGAGAACGGCTCCAATCTCCGCGTCGGACCGATTCGGCGTGTTCACTCAACTTGAACGTCAGATTCAGCAGATGCGCGAAAGTCAACTGGACGACGGAATCCGTACTGTACTTCGGAATGTTCGTGACGGTAATTCCCCGTCGTCGCGCCGCTTCGACGTCGACGACATTGTAGCCGGTCGCGAAAACGCCGATGTATTTCAGCTTGGGCAATCGGGCAAACACCGCCTCATCAAAAAAAACCTTGTTCGTGAAAAGGATTTCCGAGTCCTTGGCCCGTTCGACGACGAGTTCCGGTTCGCTACGGGGATAAACCGTGAGATTGCCGAACTTTTCGAGGCAACTCCAATTCAAGTCGCCGGGGTTCACGGCGTGACCGTCGAGAATCGTCAGGTTCATGGGAAAAAGTGCAACGAGTCGAACGATGGAGGGGATTAAGAAAACCAATCATATACCGTAGCACGGTAAGGCGGCTGCCTTCGGCCTCATCGACGCCGCCTTCCGTTGGTCGGCTCATCGTTCGGCGGTATTTGACTTTATGAAAAAAAGCGAAACGGAGAAACATTTTTAAAAAATGTCAGTCGAATGCCGTTTCGCAGTATATTCCCGCGCAGACGGGGGCCTGACGAAAGACTCCACAAATCGTTTCCATCTCTCGACAATACGAACAAAAGAGCATCGAAGACTGTCCCGCCATTGCGAGGAAGACGGAAACACCCTTTGACTTTCCAAACAGTCAAGCTATTTCGGCGCGGAAAATCATTTCAATACATCTCTCACCTTTTCGAGCAGGACGTCGATCGGAAAGGGCTTTCGAATATAAGCGTCGACGCCGAGACTTTCCGCATATTCCTGATGCCGGAGCCCCTCGTTAGCCGTAATCATGATGATTCGCGGCGGCATGCGTTTCGACAGCCGCAAGGTCTCCAATATAAGGAAACCACTTCGCTTGGGCATCATCATGTCGAGAATGATCAGATCCGGATTTTCGGTTTCGGCCAAGGCGAGTCCCTCGTTCCCGTCGTTGGCGGTCTGGACGAGATAGCCGTTGGACTCCAGCGCAACGCGAACCGACTCAAGAATCTCGTAGTCGTCGTCGATCAGGAGAATTTTTTTTGTGTAGGCGGGAGGCATGGTAGGTGGGAGATAGATAATCAGAAAAATAGAACTCTTTCACATCCCAAGTAAAGCGCAACCGGGAGTTGCGGTTTTCGATCCCCAGCGTGGCTGGGCTGTCAACAGGAGCTGCCGCTTCGGCGCCGAAACCCTCGAAATGGTCGCTCCGCTCCCGATTTCGCCGGCGCTGCATGAAAAAAACTCACGATCTTGAACATCAGTAGTTGTCCTGTGCAAGTTCTCGGCTTTGTTTGTGTACGTAACCTTGATTCTGCCGCAAGGCCGGAGGCTGGAGACCGGAGGGAACAGTTGGAAACCGGGAACTCCAGCTTCCGGCCTACAATCTCCAGCCTCGTTCAATGTTCGATGTTTTGTAACTTGCACAGTACAAATAGTACAGAGTACATATTCTCTACGAGTAAAGAAAATCTACGTATCTTCAAGGAATTTTCAACGCGGAGGCCGAGGGCGGTTGCGAAGAAGCGGATGAAACAGACTTCTCCGGCGTTTCAGCCGCCGGTGGAGGCGTTGGAGTCATCGGCTCCGCAGACGGCATGGAAACGGCTTCCGCTCCGTAACGGAACCATTTTCCACGCATCCAGTCAACCAGAGTTTCGATTTCGGCAAGCGTCATGACGGCGTCGTCTTTGGAGCGTCGGAACGCCGGCATTCGGTCGTTGCCCTTCACTCCTCCGGCGTCGGGACCGTAAAATCGCTTCGAAGTCGGATCTGCGATGATTCCGATCAGCCAATCACGGGAAAGATAACCGCGAAGGTCGGGAGCCTGAATCACCGGGGGAGTTTTCTGACCGTAAACGGCATGGCATTGGCCGCAGGTAAATGCCGCGAAGAACTCTGCTTGATCGGCGGTTACGGGCTCGGCCTCGGTTCGCAGAGCATCTCTCTTCGCTTCCTGATGCAGGAATCCGATCAATTCGTCGAGCAGTTTCTCGTTGTCCTCGTCTTCT
The DNA here is from genome assembly GCA_031548665.1 of Thermoguttaceae bacterium. GTDB lineage: Bacteria > Planctomycetota > Planctomycetia > Pirellulales > Thermoguttaceae > WRKP01. The sequence goes on along the minus strand of JAVBQW010000001.1, from coordinate 31,745 downwards.
TTGAGAATTTCGTTGAGGCTGCCGCGGACGAATCCGACCATCGCGGCGCTGGGAGCGCCGAATTTCGTTTTGCCGAAATAGTCGTCGGAACGAATTTTCTTGGTGTCGAGAAATCCAGCGATCCATTCTTTACGGATCGGCCGGTAAAGGTTCGGAGCCGAGGGATTTTCGCAGGCGAGCGGTTTGAAATCGGGATGTTCCTGTTCTCCGGCCAACGGGGCGAACGGATGGCAACTCGCACAATGCCGTTCAAATAACGCCGGTCCCTGGAGCAAGGGATCGTTCTGCAACAGCGTCAGCGCTCCGGTCGGCGGAATGCCGCTCGGTGCCAAACAAAGTTCGATGGAGCGTTTCGCCAGTTCTTCCGCCTTGGCTTCGTCGTTGCGGAACCCTTGCATTTTCGGGTCGACATAATCGTGGTGGTACGACGCGTAGGTCAACCAACAGAACGCTCCGAAAAGGAATAACATCGCGAGGACATTGAAATAATGTCCGATCGAGACGCGGCCCAATTTGAAATGTCCGATCACGGGAATCAGGAACACGAACAGGGCGAGACAGCTCGGAATCACAAAGATCGGCAGGATTTTCTGACTGCCGGAAAACAGGTTCGAGAAATGATACAGGGCGCGAAACGACCATTCCGGTCGGGCGGCGTCGTAAAAACTTGCCGGATCGGCGGGGGCTCCGACATGAACTCCCAACGAGGCTTCCCGAGGAAGTTGAGCTTCAACGCGATTCCAATCGGGTCGAATCGTTCCCAAAATCGGCTTTTGATAGACGAGAAAGAGAACAATCGCCGTCACGAAGAGCCAAGCCAAGGAGCATTTCAGGATTTCGTTCGACCAAAACGGCACGAAACGTTTGGGATGGCAGCAACTGTTCGCCGTCTCCGAAGTTTCGTTGTCGACAACGTCTTCCGAGCCGCATGAAATTCGATTGGCTCGGTGATCGAAGAATCGCCAAAGGACCGCGACGGCGAAAAAACCGCCTCCGAACACGAGAATATGGAGTACGAGAAACCGTGGCAGCGTCAAGGTTCCGAAATCAGGACCGCCGGCGACGATTCGGAAAAGCGGATCGCCGACGATCGGCAGCATTTGGAGGAAGCGAACACGGACCAAAGTCGCCGAAAAACCGGACAGGGTCCAACTCAACAGATCGCCTGTCAGCGAAGAGCCGAGCGAGAAGAGCAGCAGGACGACAGCGGACCAAAAGACGAATTCCCGGGGCGAACGGTATCCGCCGCGAACGACGAGAAGAACGACGTAGATTCCGAGCAGCGCAACAAGAACCTGTCCGGCGAAATGATGGACGCCGCGAATCATCCAGCCGCCCGGCAGCATGAACTGCATATAAAACAGGCTTTCCCACGCCGATTGGGCGCTCGGACTGTAAAACGCCCAAAGGAAGACGCCGCTGATCGCCTGCAACACGAAGGCGAAAAGGATCATCGTCGGCAAAAATCGGAAACCGCAACGACTGGCGGGAACCGACGCGTCGGCGATTTTGCCGTAAACTGTCGGAATCCCGGTTCGTTCATCAAGCCATTGAAGGAGCGTGGAAAACATGGGCGATCGATATTTGACAGGAGATGTTAGTGAAATCGAAGGATAACTACATTTTCCCCTTTTTCGAGGGAATCGTCAAGGTGTTTGGGGAAGAGCGAAAACGCATCGTCATCCCCGCGAAGGCGGGGACCTAGAGAGCAACGTTCAATATGATCTTGCACACGTTAATTGAAGGATGCAAACGGTCGGCTGCATCTTTCGTCTAGGTCCCCGCCTTCGCGGGGATGACGGAATTTACTCTATTCATGTTTTCTCGCCGACTGATCCGAAGTCAGATCCCAGGCGATCAGCCAGTTTTTTTGGGTCGGTGTCATGCCGAAATCTTTTTTTAGGCTTTTGGCAAACTCCGGAAGATGGGCGCCGCCGTAAAAAATCGCGATTTTTTTGTCGCCTTTCTTGAGCTGCTTTCGAAGGATTTTCAAGGCCGCAGAGTTTCGGTCTGAAATAATTGCCGATCCTTCGCCACCGATCACCCACATCGTGTCGTCCATCTGGGCGACCATTTCCTTGGCGAAGAGCCGTTTCAACGACAACGACGGATTCGATGAGAACAACGTTCCGATCATTCGGCCCTGCGATTTCATCTCGTCATCTTTTCCTTCGGCTCCCTTTTGGAGTCCGAGGACGAGCATTCGATAGATCATTTGGAGCAAGTCTCCCCGTTCCGCAACCCGTTGGGCAAACTCTTCTGGAGAAAGATCGGCGTGGACGAAATTCTTTACCGTATAGTCGACGTGTTCCAATTGAAAATCCAAGTTGAGAGCGTCTCCCATACCGGACTGGAAACCCGAGAGAATGCTTTTTCCTTTTTTTTCCTCAATCGACTTTTTGTCGATCTTCGTTCCTTTTTCCGCGACCAGTTCGTAGAGTACCGAGTCGAATTTTTTGAACAACCGGTTCAGCTCTTCGTAGTATTCCCTGTCTCCGACGTGAACGGCGGCGACAAGATCGACTTCAACTTTTTTCTTTGTATCCGTAAACCGAACGACGGCCGTTTCGAAGGATTTCGACGTCCGTTTACCTTCTTTGGGAACAAGTCGGAAAAAGTCGCTGGACTTTTCCACCGGAACTTTTTCTTCGGCCGTCAGACCGATCGGCGGCCCGACCGCCAGAAAGAGGGCGAGCAAGACTCCAAGGACGCTTCGATTCATGATTTGCAGAAAAGCTGGAACAAGGGAAACTGTCAACGGTTTGAAAAAGCAGCCGCTACACAGACTAGCGAACCTTCGCGCCAAATGCAAGGGTTTGTCAAGGGAACCTCTGAAAATTCCGAAAACGAGCTGCGACCTGTGGTCGCTGTCTTGAAAATTCAAGAGATGTTTTCCGTCCCGGCGACGTTGGGATGGATTTTTCGAGGAGCCCTTAACGTACTGCGCAAGTTCACGACTTTGTTTGTGAACGCGACCTTCATTTTGCCGCAAGACTGGAGGCTGGAGACCGGAGGGAACGGTTGGAAAGCGGGAACTCCAGCCTCCGGCCTACAGTCTCCAGCCGTGTTCAATATTCGATGTTTCGCAACTTGCGCAGTACAATTAACGTTGTACCGGCCTAACTATTCGATCGGCAGTTCGACACGAAACGTGGAACCACGGCCGGGACCGTCGCTGGACGCCTCAATCCGACCGTGATGCTCCGACACGATACGATGCGTGATCGACAAGCCGAGTCCGGTACCGACGCCGTGCTTGCGACGCGTAAAAAACGGCTCGAAAACGTTCTTCAACACGGATTCGTCCATTCCGCAGCCGTCGTCGCTGACGCTCAAAACGGCGTTTTTGCCCTCCTGCCGCAGCTGAATCCGAATCGCTCCGTCCTTTTCCGTACTGTTCATCGCGTTCGTCAGGAGGTTGAGAAACACCTGTTTCATTTCCTGCGGATTGACGTGAAGCCAAAGCGACTCCGGCAGGTCGAGCGTGAGCCGTTTCGCTTTGAATTCGCCATGCTGGCGGGTCATTTCGGTGATATCCGCGATCAACGGCGTCAGATTGGTCCGCTCCCGCTGCCGATTCTCGGTTCGGGCGAAACTCAGGAGCTTTTCGGTGATTTCCTTGCAGCGAAAAGCTTCGTCCTGAATCATTTGGAGATACCGCTTAGCCAAAACGGCGTCGTCGCCGACGGAATCGACACGCCGTTGTAAAGATTCGGCACAGGTCGCAATCGCCGTCAATGGATTGTTGATCTCGTGAGCGACACCGGCGGCGAGGAACCCGACGCTCGCCAAACGCTCGTTTTGGATCACTTCCCGGGAGCGGAGCTGAACCTGTGTGTCGAGATCGTCTCGAATCGCTTCGAAGTTTTCGGTCATTCGATTCAGAGCTTCGGCCAGTTCGGCCATTTCGTCGTGCGTCTGAAGCTGGATGCGGTGCTGGAAGGTTCCATCGCCGATCAACCGGGAGCCGGCGATTAAAACACTGAGAGGTCGGAAAATCCAGATATAAGAAAGATGGATAAGAAGAGCGAGAAGAACAGTCGACGTAAGAACGCAAACATACACGGCGGCTTTCAACCAACGAGCTTGGTGCTTGGCGGTCTGAGAATATCCTTTGAGTTCGGCATTAAGGTAATTGGGGAGTTTGTCGACGAGTTGTTGGAGCGTTTGCAGGTTCGTCTCCGCGGATTCAAGGGTTTCTTCAGTCGAACTCCATTCTTTTTGGGAGATCGTATTGTCAAGACGTTGAACGGCTTTTTGGATTTCCTGGAGCGTTTCTACTTCGTGTCTGAAGCTCACGGAGTCGCCGAGATCGGTCCGACGCTCTTCGAGAAGCTGTTGGTACTCTTTGTATGTTTGGCGGATTTCAAAGAGACGTTTTCGGAATCGTCCGGGAAGTCCGAACAGGTCCTCACTGCTTTCCAAGGGAGCCAAACGAAAGCGAAAGCGTCGGATTCCCTTCAGTTCGCCGACGACGGAGCGTAGTTCGCCGACCGACCCGCTCAATTGGGAGGCGACCGGCAGAACGTCGGCCCGCCAAGCGACGTCCCGTACGAGGTTGCGATACAGGCTGACGGCATAGAGTCCGGCTCCTGCCAGGAGACAAGCGAGCAGCAGCAACAAGACAAGGGCGACGCCCATTTTGAAACGAATCGAACGAACCATCGGGAGGGAATGAAGAATTGAGAATGGAGAATGGAGAGTTAAGAATTATCATTTGTCCAGTACTCATTGTCAACTCTCAATTCTCCGTTCTCAACTCTCAATTGACTTTCCCCCTCCTCGCATTCAAACTTTCGCTAAACTTCTTCTTTTGAGAGCGCCGATGAACGAGATGATAGCAGCTTCTTAGGCTGACGGTCTCGCATTGAAAGGTCCGCCCAAGTTGCCCATGTTGGCAAACAAGAAGACAAGGAAGTCTCACATGTTGCGTAAATTATCCATCTGGTTGGGTTTCTTCCTCCTCATGGCGTCGTTGGCTCCATCGGCGTGGGCGATCAATTACTATATTAAGGGCGACAGCACGGGAGCTTGGCCGCCGGCAGGGGCAACTGCGGCTTTCTGTTTCAATACGTTGAATGATCTTCTCAACGATCCCGTGGCGGTCTACGAGATCAGTAATCGCACCGATTCGGCTGTTTTCATCTTCTACGGAAACGACAATTCCGTTCCGGCAGGAACGGCAAACAAAATTCCGATCAACTACAACAAAGCATCGATCCAGATTCGCTCCAACGTTGCGGGACAATCGCGAACAGTTTCGGCGCTGGGTTCCGAAATATTCAAAGTGGGAACGGTAACGCCCGTAACGATTTCCTCGGATATTACCATGGAAATGGGAGGGACCGGCACGTCGACCTACAGTGCTTTAACGGTTGTCGGCGGAAATTTGAACGCGAGCGGCGTGACGTTTCAAGGAGATCTCGGAGACGAGGTAAATCCGCCGGGACTCCGCGGCGGTCCGGTGGTTGTTCGAAACAATGGAGCGACGAGTTCGACGGTCGATTTATCCGGCGCGACGTTTCATTACAACGCCGCCAACGCCGGCAGCAACAACGGCGTGTTGTTCTTCGAAGCGCCTGGAAACGTCGATCTCAGCGACACGACATTCACGGACAACGTCGGTTGGGCCGTTCGCTACAATTTGAACAGCAATACCTCTACCGGTAATATCAGAAGCATTACGTTGAACACGGACGCCGACAAAACGACGAAATTCAGCGGCAACACGCTCGGTTCCTTCCTGTTTTCGGCGAATGGGGGCGGCGGAATCATCAACGTCAATATCGGCGGCGCCGGAACGCTCCAAATGGACGACGCGATGCATTCCGAGGCGGGAAGTTACCAACTCAACTTCTTCAAATCGGGAACGGGAACGTGGAATCTGTCCGGAGACAACGAATTTCTCAACGTCCAGTCGATGTTCAGTCTCACCGGCGGAACCATCAACATCCAGGAAGACGCAAAGCTCAGCCTGAACAACGTTGCGTTTTCCATTGGATTCGACACGACGTTCAATATGCTGAAGAACACGCAGCTCAACCTCGAGAGCGGAGTGTTTAGCAACGCCGCAACACTCACAATGGGGGACGATGCGCAGATCAACCTGAAGTCAGGGGTTTTCTCCATCGTCAGCAGGGCGACGATCGACATGCAGGATGGTGCCGGTATTCATGTCGGCGGTGATCTTTCCGCCGCCACGGCAACGGGGATTTTCAGCCTGAACGCCGGCGCAACGATCTTCGTTCACGGTAATACGGCCCAGAACGTCATTGAAGCGCCGCGGATCGTGATCTACCGCGCCGCCCACCCGGCGGAATTGGCAACACCCCATTTTCAATACGACGCGGCCGAGTTGTTTCCCAACGCGAATGCTGCGTTGAGATTCAACGCCAACGAACTCCGTTCGACCGCGGCGTCGGCGGCGGATACCAACGCGATCAATTTCAATTTCACGAACGTTCATGGAAAAATTCTGGACCAGAAAATCGCCGAGATCAACGGGAACAACAAATTTTCCAGCTTGACGAATCCGTCGGGCTATAGTTCTCCCTTCCAGGTTTATATCGAAGGGTATTACGCGGGAGACACGGGGCGGGCGGGAAATATCAGCAGCCGATGGAACGCCAGTATCAAAACGGACAACAGTACCGTCGGAACGGAGTATCTGGTCCTCAATATCAATCCGGACAATCGGATCCTGACTTGGACGAATTTGCGGGGAACGATCGGACAAGCCGGCAATTGGAACTACACGACGGAAAACTGGGCAACCATTCCCAATGCGGACGAAACCGAGTACATGGAGAAATTCGTTTCCAACGACGCGGTGATTTTCGACTCCGTCGCAGGAGATCGTAATTCCACCACCATCAACTTGCCACAGCGGGCGGACGGTTCCGTCATGAAGACGTACATTTCCCGCCAAACGTCGACGGTCACGAATCCCTACAAAGGGAACACGAATCATACCGAATACGGTATGCGGGTCAGCGGAGCCTATAACTGGACGTTCAACAACGGATCGATCAACGATGAATTCGATCCGAATCCGCCGGCAGCGTTTCCGGAGCAAAAAGACCATATCGCCCGGTTGACGTTCGACGGAACCGGAACGCTGACGTTGAACAACGAAGAAGCGAATACCTTTCACGACGGAACGATCATTTCCGGCGGCGATTTCAGCGGCGGCAATCTGCATGGTTTTGTACTCGCCAATGGTCCGGACTCCTTCGGAAGCGGCGAATATGCCGGTTTCGAGACCGGTCTGGTCGATCCTGGAACGGGCAAGACCGTGCTCGTTCAGGAAAGCGGCTACGGCATCGAATTCCGCAACGCGACCGCGACGACCGGCGGCGGACGAATCGACTTCAAGAGCAACTCGACGGATCTTGTTCGAGCCTTGGATCAACGAATTCTTGTCGGGACCGGCGCTCCGGCGTGGATGAATCTCCTTGCCAACGCCGATCCCGTTCTTTCGACGCAGCAGGCGATCGTCGTCACGATGACTAAGGATTCCACCACGGGAAATCCACTTTACCAACAATATGCCCCGGACACCAACGGCGGCGCCGTGACGGTGCAGGCCGATTCCGCGTTGATCACGAGCGGACGTTTCGTCTTCGACGACAATCATTCGTTGAATCTCAACGGCAACGGCGGTCGCGGCGGCGCGATCTGGAGCGGCGCCGACAGCGATCTCGTCACATTAGGCGCGTCGTACACGAACAACACGGCCGTCGAGGAAGGGGGAGCGATCTACTTCACCGGCGGAGCCAATGCGCAGTTGGTCGTCGCCTCGACGTCAACGGAAACTTCGGAATTTTTCAAAAATTCATCCGGGCTCGCCGGAGGGGCGATTTTTGTCGAAAACGCATCGAAATTGTTCGATATGACTCAAACCGTCTTCACTGAAAACAAAGCGAACGACGGCGACGGCGGCGCCGTGTACTTGAGTTTCACCCAATTGGTGGGAACCGACGCCCAATTTGTCGACAACGACGCTGAAGGCAACGGCGGCGCGATTTACATCAACGGTCCGTTGGGAACCCAAATGCTCGATCGAACACGATTCACCGGCAACAACGCACTCGACGGCGGCGGTGGAGCAATCTACATCGACGGAGACGGAGCCGACCTGCAAGTCGTCAACGCAACGTTCGGCAAGAACACCGCGACCGACGAAGGCGGGGCAATCAATGTTCAAGGACATTCAATCGTCAACGCCAGAAACGGATTGTTCCAAGAAAACACAGCGGTAAACAACGGCGGAGCGATCATCATTCACGGTACCGCGTCTCCTCCCGCCCTCGGTCTACTGACCGTTGAAGGAGCTGGTTTCAACGACAACCATTCGACCAACGAAAGCGGCGGAGCAATTTACGCGACGTACACGCCGATCGCCGGAGCCAAATCCTCGTACCGCCTGAATACCGCCGAGAAAGACGGGGGAGCGATTTACGTCGAAAACGCCGGTTCGCCGACCAGTGGAGTTCTGAATTCGGGAGGTCTGATTCTGACGACCTCCACGTTTCTGGAAAACAAAGCGATCCAGGGCGACGGCGGCGCAATTTTCGTGGCTCTCTCGAATTCCCCGACGTTCATCGACGTCTCGACGAACAGCTGGTTCACGAAAAACGAAGCGCAGACCAAGGGAGGGGCGATCCGAATCCAGAGCGGCGACACGTTAACGGCAAACGGATCGAAATTCGAAGAAAACATCACGCACGACGCCGTCGGCGAGGGCGGAGCGATCTACGCCGGAGATAACGTCGTGATCAATGCCAAAACCGTCGACAATACGATGGTTGCTCTCTTTTCCAAAAACTCTTCCGCCTTGAGTGGTGGAGCGATTCGGGTCGGTGTGGATTCCGAAATCCACGTCAACAACGCCCGATTCATCGAGAACTCCCTCACGGAAACCAACGGTAAAGGCGGAGCGATTTTCGCTGACGCCGGATCGACGATCGACGCGAACTCGTCGGCCTTGCTGACGACCAAAACGACGTTCACCCAAAACCGCGTCCTCGGAACGCAGGGCGACGGCGGCGCGATCTATCTGGAAGGTTTGGCCGCCAATCGCTCGACATTGAAGACGACCGATGCGGTCTATTCCACGAACGCCGCAGGAAATCGAGGCGGAGCGATCTTTCTCCGATATGCCGACGCGGACGTCACCGGTTCGACGTTCATCGGCAACACCGCCACGGCGGGCGGCGGCGGAGCGATTTACTATCAAGACAAAGGCAATCAGGCCGAAGCCGTCAGAACACTCAAAGCCGAGTCCGTCACGTTCAATGGAAACAAAGCTTTCAGCGGCGGCGGACTTTACATCGACGTCGACAATGGAACAACGACGCAGAAAGCGACCGTCCTGAGCGATCGGTCGACGTTCGTCGGCAACGAAGCAACCGGCGGTTACGGCGGAGCCATCGCTTTCGCCAAGGACAAAGCGGTCCTCATCGCCACGGCATCGATGTTCTCCGATAATTCCGCCGCGACATCCGGTGGAGCAATCTACGCCGCCAATGAAGCCGATGTCGACGTCAGCAGCGGCTCCGTGTTCAGTGGAAACCGAGCCGTCGACGGCGGCGGCGCGATTTATCTCGGAAATCAGGCGAATTTGCTCGTCGATTCCACGACCTTCGAATCCAATCGGGTGACCGGCGTCGGCGGCGTCGGCGGAGCGATTCGTGTCGGAACCGCCTCCACCGTTTCCGCTCGGTCCGCTGTTTTCAACGATAATTGGGCGGTCGGCGCCAACGGAAACGGCGGAGCGATTGCGAAACTTGGAGACCCCGCGGACGCAGACTCTTATTCCCTCGACATCCGGGAAACCGTGTTCGGTGACAACGTCGCGACCGGAAGCGGCGGCGCCGTCTACGCGATCAACACGAAAAAGGTCCTTGCCGACTCGGCGTCGTTTACCCGCAACGAAGCCGGCTTCGGCGGAGCGATGTACCTCGAAAACAACACGTTCCTGAGCCTGATGAACGCTTCGGTGAAGAACAACACCGCGACGACCGCCGGCGGCGGCGTCTACTTCAAGAAAGACGACGGCGTCGAGGCGACCATCAATCTCGGATCAACGATTCGGACGGCTCAGTCCGTATTCTCGGGAAACGGCACGTCCTTCTACTTCGACGTCAGTGGTTCATTGACCGAAATCAACCTGAACATCGGGGGCGAAGGAACGCTCGACACGGCCGATCCGTTCGCCGTCGACGCCGTCAACAATCAGGTCTATCTCGACATCGACAAAACGGGAACCGGAATCTGGAAGCTCGGCGGAACGAGCGACTTGACCCAGACCGCCCAGGGAACGACCGTCGATATCATTGACGGAACCTTCTCGTTCAACAAGGACGCTCAATTGCTCTTGACCAACGCGGACGCTACGGACCACTTTAACTTGGCCAAGGGAACCAATTTCGTCGCCGCCGGCAACAACCGGATCGCAGCGACGAATCTGGAGTTCGTCTCCGGGACCATGATGACGCTCAATGGCTGTCTGGCATTGAACGTCGCCGCCGACTACTCCATCAGCTCCACGCTGACCGGTACCGGCGACCTCATCAAGGAGGACGCGAACATCCTGGCCTTCAAAGGGCGAACCGATAACTACAGCGGAAACGTCCATATCAAGAACGGAACTTTCGATATCACTTCGGATGCGACCGTGCCGAACAGTGGACGTTTCACGACCACCGGTCGTTTCGACATGGATCCGCTCTCGGTCTTGAAGGTGATCGCCGACGCCAACCAACCGGCCGTCACCGCCAAAACGATGAATATCGAACTGGTCGACCTGTTCGTCACCGGCTTGACGTTGGATACATACGAGAAGGATATCGTCATCCTCCATACAACGGGAGGAATTACCGGCGATTTCAATTCCGTGAACGTTGGCGGAGCCACCAAGCAACCGGTCGACTACTTGTCCTACAGCCTCGGTTTTCTGAACGACCGCAAGGACTACGGCGGAACCATCGGTCTGCGCTGGTACAGCAAGGTCAACGATCTACCGGCGGACGGAACATTTACACTCGACTACGCCAAGGATAAAGACGGCAACTACATCATCGATCCGAAAACCGGGGCAATGATCAAAACGTCGTTTACCGTCGGCGTGCCGTTAAACGATAACGCGATCAATCTCGATCCGAATTGGGACGGAACTTCGCTGACCAAGGACGGCGTCGGAACGTTGATCCTCGACGCCCAAAACGGTTACACCGGAACGACGCTGATCAAGGACGGAGAACTCGTTCTCCGGAACGCTCGAGGAACCGGCGTCGGACCGGCCCACGTCACGGTCAATCGCTTGGGTTCGCTCGTCCTTGATTTCACCGGAACCTATGAAAAGAGCGTCGACGGAGCCGGAAAGCTCGTCAAACGCGGCATCGGAAACGTCGACCTGACCGGAACCAACACGAACACCGGCGGGACCGTTCTGGAAGACGGCTCCCTCGGTATTTCGAAGAAGGAAAACCTCGGCCAGGGAACGGTACTCTTCATGGGCGGAACTCTTCGAAACAACACCCAAATCGACGACTTCGACCGTGAGTTGAAGGCCGGTGCCGGACAGAACGTTCAGCTCGACACAAAGGCCGACTTGACCGTCCTGACTTCGATTTCCGACTTCGGAGTCGGAACGTTAGCCGGTGGATTGATCAAAACCGGCGACGGTATGTTGACTCTGAAAGGCGCGAACACTTACAGGGGCGATACCTCAGTCCGGGCCGGAACGTTGAAGCTCGACGGATCCGTGGCTGGCGATGTTCGCGTTTCCAATGGAGCGGCGATCGGCGGTGGGGGATACGTCGGCGGAAACCTGGTCGTCAACAACGGCGGCGCTTACGAATGGTTCTTCGGACCGACCCAAACGGTTTCTCCGGCCCTGAACGTCAACGGTTCGGTAACATTGTTCGACGGCTCCATTTTCCGACCGCGAACAGCGAATCAAGCGATCGACTTCACCCAACCGCTCAACGCTTGGACCGTTCTTCGTTACGGCGGTTCGCTCAGTGGAGAATTTACGGAAATCGACAATCGCTATAGTCCGTTCTTCGATTTCGAACTGGACTATTCGGTTCCCGGCGAGATTCGAATCGCCGGAAACCTGCTCGCCAATCCGAAGACATTGAGCGATTCCGTGACGACCAGTCTCGTCATGGCGAATCGCAGAATGTACCGACACGCTTTCGCCCAATTGAACCGGGAAGCGAGTTTTCAGGTCGAACCGACGAGCGGAACGACACGGGGACAGGCGGCCCGTCAACTGACGCGTTCGGCTTGGTTCACGCCGACGGCCCGGGCCAATCGTTACGCCAGCACGTTCCATACTGCGGATTCTTACTGGTTCGAGTCCTATGGAATGCAGGCCGGTTCGACGGTTTGGTCGAATCGGGCCAACACGCTCGGCGTGACGTTCGGATACGAACGCGATCTGTTGCATAATCACTCCGACAGTATTCGGGCTCACGATTACTTCCTTGGCGTCTACAGCGGACACGTTTTTTCGGATGTTTACGAAGTTCGTTCGTTCCTCGGAACCGGATTCCAGGATTTCACGTCTTTCCGCAACGACGGCGTCCACGATTATGTCGCGAAGTACAAGGGCGGCAGTTTCGAGGCGAATATCGAAGCGTCCCGGATTTACGTCGGTCGCAACGGATATCTGTTGCGTCCGTTCGTCGGCTTGGACTTCGAATACGCCCACATCGAGACCGGCGAGGAAAACGAAGTCGGATACGAATTCCGGCAGTATCCGCGATCGTCGCTGACGCAGTTCTTCGGTCGCCTTGGAGTTCAGCTCGAACGCCGTTGGAGCCGCTTCGACGCCCACGGCGGCGCGACGCTTCGATGTCTGCTGATCGGTCCGGTGCGACCGGAGGGCAACGTGTTCTATCCGACGCGTGGAGCCGGTTCCGAACAAGTTGGCGCCCGAATGGGAAGCTCCGGTGTGACGTTGAACACGGGATTCAATTGGTATCTCGATCGACAACGGGCCGCGGCCTTGTTCTTCGACTACTACGCCGACATGTACTTCGACAACGACGGCAACGGAGCGATGCACACCGGCAACGTCGGTTTGTCCTACCGCTTCTAAAACAACACGATCTTAGCCGCGTCGCCCTGCGACGCGCTAAGAAAAGGGAAACGTTCGCCGCCTGAAGGGGGGAAGACCCGGTTCGAGCCCAAAAAATTTCGTTTTTTTCGAACCTTGAAGACCGAGGCAACGTATTGTAGAATAACGAGGAATTCCATCGAACTCATTGTTATTCTACAATTTCTACCCACGGTTGCATTATGTCGATTTTCGCGTTCACCATTCCGAACTGGATTGAAGGAGTCAAGTACATCGATCTTGGGGCTCTCTGTGTTTTCGTGTTCTTCGGCGTCGCCGTTTTCCTGCTTCGCAACCTGTTTCCCAAAGTTGGTGCCGTCGCTTGGGTCACGGCCAAGGAAGCGATGCTCCAGCCGTTGTTCCTGATCCTCATGTTGGTCGGAATTTTCCTTCTTTTCATGTTCCTGCTGATTCCCTACAACACGTTGGGCGAGGACATCAAGCTCGTTATCACGCAGGGCCTCACGCTGGTCAAATTGATTGCCGCGTTCCTCGCCGTCTGGACCGCCAGCACGACGATTGCCGACGAAATCGACGGAAAAACCGCCCTGATGGCTCTTGCCAAGCCGATCAGCCGAAGAAATTTCGTGATCGGAAAATACGTCGGCGTGATGATCGCCGTTACGGTGATCTTTCTCGTTCTCGGAACATTCTTCCTGAACACCGTTTCCTATAAAGCCGTTTACGACGCTCGGGAAGCTTCGAAGGAATATCCGACCGCGATCGAGTGTTTCCAGCAAGTCATGAATATTCTGCCGGGACTCGTTCTCGCCTATCTTGAGACGATCATTTTGGCGGCGATTGCCGTCGCGATTTCGACCCGATTGGCGCTGCTCCCGAACTTGACCATTACGCTGACGATTTATATGCTCGGACATATCATTCCGGTGATTGTGCAGTCGTCCATCGGGCAGTTGGCGCCCGTCGTGTTCGTCGCGAACCTTGTCAGCGCGGTTTTGCCTTGTCTCGATCATTTCAGCATGGAAACTGCCGTTGCGATGAATACAACGCTTCCCTGGGCCTACGTCGGCTGGTCGATCCTCTACGCCGGCTTGTATTGTTTCGCCGCCCTCGTCGTGTCCCTGTTGCTGTTCGAAGATCGAGACTTGGCTTAGTTTTCTTTAATAACAGCCGGAATGGAGCCTGTACTCAGGCGTAATGACGGTTAAACGCTCCACTCCGTCATTACGCCGGAGTACCGGCTCCATTCCGGCTATTGTTTTGCTTTTTCCGTGGATTACGATTATCATCTTCCCAAGGAGCGGATTGCGCAAGCTCCGCTCGATAACCGGGCCGAGGCCCGGATGCTGGTCGTTCATCGACAAACGGGAACGTTCGAACATCGGCATGTTTTCGATCTCCCGGAATTTTTGGAGCCGAACGACTGTCTCGTTCTCAATGACACGAAGGTTCTTCCAGCGAGATTGATCGGCGTTCGAAGCTCGACTGGCGGTCGCTGGGAGGGGCTTTTTCTCGGATTCGGTTCGAACGGTGTCTGGAAAATCATCGGAAAAACGCGGGGAAAGATCCAGCCCGGTGAAGAGATCCAACTTCACACGCCGGAAGGCCGCGGTGGTTTCGCCTTGGAATTTTGCGTCAAATCGGATGACGGCGCTTGGGTCGTGAAGCCGAAAACCGACTTGACACCGATCGCTGCCTTGGAGCAGGTCGGTTGGGTTCCGATTCCGCCGTATATTCGGAACGGTCGAATGATCGCCGACGACCGGATAAACTATCAAACCGTCTATGCGGCGAAGCCGGGAGCGGTCGCCGCGCCGACGGCCGGATTGCATTTCACGCCAAAACTGCTCGAACGGATCAAGGAAATCGGAACGGCCTTGCTTCCCGTCACGCTGCACGTCGGCATGGGGACCTTCAAGCCGATCGAGACGGAACGCTTGGAAGACCATCCGATGCACGCGGAATGGTGTTCGATCTCGAAAGAAATCGTTGCAGCGCTTCGGAACCGTCAGTCGAAGGGCGGTCGGACGGTCGCGGTGGGAACGACGTCGGTGCGCGTTCTGGAATCAGCGGCGGCGGTCGGCGAACTGCAACCGTTTGAGGGCGAAACGTCATTGTTCATTCGACCGCCGTATCGGTTCAAGGCGGTCGATGCCATGTTGACGAATTTCCATCTTCCCAAGTCGACGCTTCTCGTTTTGGTACGAACGTTCGGCGGCGACGACCTGATTCAGGCGGCCTACGCCGAGGCGATTCGGAAGGAGTACCGTTTCTACAGCTACGGCGACGCGATGCTGATCATTTGACGGGGAGGTTCCCCGGTTAATACCGACACGCTTTTCCGGTGACCGCTTCCATGGCGATGGCGAGGACTCCGGTTCGTGGCAAACTCTTGGCGATTGCTTTTTCCGCCGCTTCGAGATGGTCCGGCGCATATTTCCGGCAGAGCTTCATGATCAGCTCGGTTTTACGGTAGGCGTCTTCGATCCATTCGGCTCGACCGGCGACGACGGTGCTTTCGTAGCGAGTCGTGAATTGTGCCGGCAGAACTTCCGTCTTGCCGACGACGCAAAACGAAACACGGGCGTCGTGACGAATATTGTCGAGTTTACGGCCTTCCATCGCACAGTGCAGGACGAGCGTTTCGCCGTCCCGCACGAAGTTGATCGGAATGCCGTACGGCGTTCCGTCTTTTCCCACGGTCGAAAGAAATCCGTACTCGGCGACGTCGAGTAGCGCGATCGCTTCTTCATTCGTCATGCTCCGGTCTTGGCGTCGAACTGTTGTTTTCATGTTGCCCTTTCGCAAGTCGGGAGATTGACAAGATTGACAAGATTGACAAGGATTATATTTTCGGACGATTTTTTAGCGTGCCGTATACACAACATACACCGGCGACCAAGTCCAGACCGAATCGCCGTCGTCGTTCAAATAATTGGCGTACAAAACATACTGACTTCCCAGCGAGCCGAACGCCGGCGACGCATCGACCCAGGATTGATCGCTCACGAAGCCGGAAACCGGAATGCCGTTTCGATAAACGATGAACTGCTGTGATTCGGGAATGTTCCAGGAGAGGGAGACGGCGTCGGACTCCGTGATTTCGTGACCGGCGATCTCGGCTTTGACCGGCGTGGTCGAGAGAACGGTCGGCAGGGCCTTGGTCCATTCGCCTGTTTCGGTGTTGTACGCGACGACGACATACTTGGCCGTCGGGGGCGGCGTCTCGTCGACGTAAGTCGATCCCGATTGACCGGTTGCCGAAACGGGAGTGCCGTTTTTGAAGACGTAGTACACATATTCCGAGCCGAGATTGGTCCATTCGATCGACGTTCTTTTCGTTTCGTTATCGTAGGAGGCGTCGAAGATGGTCGGAACGTCCGGAGCGGCAACGCCGAGAGTCGTTACGGTATATTCGTCCGTAAAGAGCGAGGAGGCCGTTTCGGTCAGGGCTCGGACTCGATAGGCATAGTCCGTGTTCGGCGAGAGTTCGCGATCGACGTAACGTGAATCGTCGCCCGAGTAGATCGTCTCGTAAATTCCGTCGTTGTTCTTGCGTTGCAACTCGTACCGTGTGGCGTCGGCAGCGGCGTTCCAGTCGAGCGTCAACGCCGTCTTCGCCGTCGAAACGCAGCGGAGATTTTTGGGAACGTCGAGCGATGTGATCGTTATTGTTTCGGTGAAATAAACCATTTCCGGAACGGCGTCGCCGCATTCGACACGGATATAGACATGGTACGTTCCTTGGAGAATATCTGTCGGCTGCCATCCGTTTTGTAGTTCGGCGAGCGTCGTCGTGTAAACGGAAAAACCGTCGAAACCTTCGCCGTCGTCGTCAAGGTAAACGGTGACGATTGCGTCCGGCGTGGCGGTCGCCGAGTCGATATCGAAAACGAAAGATCCGTCGGCGTTTCGTGTGATCGACTTCGCTTCCACCTCCAGCGGCGGGACGAAGGAATACAGTAACGGTGTGATCGTTTCGGTAACGCCACTTACCTCATATTGCCATTGGGAAATTTCCGAGACGGTGAATTCAACATAAAATACACGTTGCGTTTCCGAAGAAAGATTCTCCACAACGGTAAAACGACCGTCGTTTTGCATATCAGTTTCATTTATTCGCTGATTGTCAGATAAAATGATCGTTCCTTTGGGGTCCGAGACTGAACTAGACCAATTCAACGTCAGCAGATAACCTTGTGAGCCGCTTGCCGTAACGGCAAAAAACTGATCGGATGAAAGTAATTTGAATTTCAGCTGCGATTGGGGCGGAACAGGAGCAAGTCCTCTTGTTTTCACGTCTCCAGTATCAAGATCCTCTGTAGCATTCACTTTGCCACCCGGAGTAGATTCTGTTGCATCCAGAGACTTCTCATCTTTGTTCCATTTGAACATTCCGCTGGAACTATTGATGACCTTAACAGGAGTACCTTCATTGCTGGTTGCATTGATCGTTGTTTTTGATGAGCCGGTCATTGAAATAGAACCATCTTTGTCTTTCTGCAACTTAATGTCGCCATCAAATTCACTACCATTGTCGGTAGAAAGAGAAGCGTGACCGGTTACAGACGATGGCTTGTCTTTTCCTGTGTTGAATTCGACATAACTGCCTTGGGTAAAAGTGTACTTCCCGTTAGAATTCCAATCAGTAATTTTGTAATTCCCTTTTTCGCCCGATGAAATCGTTGCGTCAACATGTGCCGAATAGCCGTCACCATTAATATTAAAGTCGCCTTTGAAATTCGCGTCGTAGCCACCATCCTGATTTCGTTTGGAGTTGAAATCGACTCGTTCTTTGGCCTGAATTTTCCCGGTACCCGTCTCAATCGTTTGACCTGTTTGGATGTAGCCGTTGAACTCTTGAAAAGTTCTACCGTTAAGAGTTGCACCGCCACCCAGTCCTACGGAATCACCTTGGGCATCCTTATACTCGAATCCTCCACTCACTGTCGTTGCCCCAGGCTTCCCTGCCTCTTTTTTAAACTCCGTCCCGAGTTTAACAGTCCCTTGGCCGCCTGACATTTGGCCAAAAGCCATTCCTGCACTAACGTTACCGGTATAAACCTGAAAATTGGTTTTGAAACTTGCTTCAACACGGCCAGAATTGCCTGCAAGTAGCGAAAAAGTTTGTATGGATTGCGATTGTGCGGCAATAAGTGTTGAATAGATGCTGTTCCCTGATTGTTTGCGCAACATTTCCGCAGTGGCTCGGATAAAAATACCGCCGATATCAACAATACTTTGATTGTTGCTTGCTTGACTTAATAACTCAAAACAGGAATCGTCTTCAAAATAAAACCAATCATCATTCAAAATGTCCGTAGTAATCGTTTCCTTTGTAATATCTCCATATTTCACACTTAGGTCGTCAAGCGAAAGCTTATGCTTGTCGGTAATATTACTGCCATGGACACTATAGATATAATTCGTCCCATTAATAAAGGCTTCGCCGCCCATGGAGACGAAGTCGCCGTCGACGATGTGGTGCGTGACCTTCGTGCTCCCTTGAATAAATTGGTCCGCCGCCGATTTTGAAATACCGGTCGCATTGAACGTCTCCACTTCCGAGAGCGAGACACCTTCGCGGCTCAAGTCGACGGCGAGCCACTGGGCGAGCGTACCGCCCATCGAATGGCCCGTTACGGAAACATTGCCCGTTGTCGACGCGGTCCTTGCCCAGTTTTTTAAGGCACTCGCTTGGCCTTGATACAAACCGTATCCGATCCCGTTCACGTTCGTATCCGCTAACGTGTCCAACGGGTCGCCGGGGGCGCGGCAGACGAGAATCGATTCTTCCGACTGATCACCCGACGCCTCTCTCTTGATCGCAATGGCGTAAATCCGTCCTGAGCCGTCCTTGAAAATATTCGTGACGGAGTAATTGGACTCTTCTCCGTCCGCATTCTTCACTTTGTCGTTGATGTTGTGACCGTTTTCGTAAACCCATGTCTTCGAAAGATATTCGTTCGAAACTTCAGCGACTTCTTTCGTATCCACCGTCAGTTCGACAGCCGCTGCGTCGATGGTGATCGTAAATTCCGGTGTACTTCGTGGAACGACTCGAAGAGTGTTCGTTCCAATATTCAGTAAGTCTGGATCGACATAATAGGCAAAATCGCCACTGCCACGTTCGTTGATTTCGTCAATGGAAATCTGCCACGTTTTGATATTTGTCAAAAGTTGGTTGTTGATGTACACGTCGTACATACTCGAATTGGCATAGGCCTTGGCCTGCGTGTAATTATCCCAAGTAATGCCGTCAATGTAGACTCCAACTCCAGAGGCGCTGACGACTGCCATTTGCGAAGAATCGATGATTCGATCTTGTTCGTCCCATTTGACATCAAAGGTGTAGAGAAGCGTACTTCCTATCGTACCCCCACCTTGGTTGACTCCCCGAAATGTCAACGGGGTATTTTCGGCGACCTTTGTTGTCGCATCACTTATTACAGGGGAATATTCTGCTTGAAGGGTCGTTTCGGCGTATTCAAAATGCTGTAGCCCCAGCGGCGTTACGGAGAGCATTTCGCGGGTTTCCAGCGACTCCAAACCGAGACGGCGGGACTTCGGCGAAACGCCCTTCTTCAAACCGTGACCGTGACTCCCACCGAAAAAACGCTCAAATGTATCGAAAAACATGAAAAAACTCCCAATGAGGCTTTCGCTCAAAAAATACACACAAGGTTACACGCCGTTTGGAATACCAACCATCCGGGGGCTACGGCGGAGTACCGCCTACCCCCCCGGCTCTTGGGCTGTTTTCTTTCCAGCGGAAGCCTGACGCCAAGGATAATCGAAAAACTCTGACCAAAGGAACAAATTTCCATCTTAACATATGGTCCGCGTTTTTAAACGAATCCGTTCAAAGAATCAACACTTTACGACATTTTTCAAAAAAAATCGTCGAAAAACCGATTTTCGCTAAAGTATCCGTAAATACGGGCGATTCCCACTTTACGACAAAATCGATTTTATCGACAAACTTTCGCTGTTTTGTGCGTTCATGCTTAAAACGGCCAGCTTCGGCCTCATCACCGCAGCCTCCCGTTGGTCGGCTTACGGTTTCAAGATTCAGGCTTCCGGGATGAAACTTATCACGCAATCGCCGTGCCCGTTCGAATCGTATTTATCGTATCCTGTTCGGTATAAATAAGTTCCCTGACGCGCTGACGCGGCTAAAACGCAAGCGGAACGCCGGGTAGGTACAAGACCGACGGTCGAGCTCGGAATGCACACAGTTTCCGAACAACTCTATTCAACGGTCCGACGGAACAACGGTACTCGGCCAATCCATCTCGAAATCGAGTTTGGCGAATTCTTCACGAAGCCGCTTTAGGATTCGGCTGCGAATTTTTCGGACCGCATCGGGGGTCATCTCCATGATTTCGGCGACTTCCGACGAATCTTTTTCGGCAAAGCACAGCAAACGAAACACGTCCCATGCCTTTTCCCGAAACTCCGGTTTGATACGTTGCAGAATCTGTTTCAGCACGACATGTTGTTCCGCGGCTTCCTGTTCGGAATCGATTTCGTCCTCGAAATCCAACGTTGCCGGAGCCGGAGCCGGAATCAGAATGCTCAGATGGTCCGGATCGCTGTAGAGCCTCGAAACGTCGCCGCTTTTCGCTTTCTCCCGAAGAAAATCGTTAATCCTGTTCTCCGTGATCCGTCGCAACCAGCCGCGGAAGCCGCGTTCTTTCCGTGTGTGATCGAACTTTTCAATCGAAACGGACAGCTTTTGCAGCACGTCTTGCAAAATATCCTGACGCTCCGGTCGAGTTAACAGACTTTTCCGACGACGACACCAATATCGGATCAGCGGAACGTAAAGCTCCGTGAAATCCTTCCACGCTCCGGAGTCGTGTCCTTGAAGCCGAAGAAGGAACGACGCCGAAGTTTTTTCTTCCCCGTTCTTTCCCCGGTACCGAAAATAGGAACTGTCGCTGTCGTGTCGTTTTGGCATCGCAAATCGGATCATGGACCAAAGCCGGAATGGAGCCGGTACTCCGGCGTAATGACGGACGCTCGACCCCAATAAAACCGTCATTACGGCGAGTACGCCTCCATTCCGGCTGTCATGGGGAACGGAAACACACTATTTTTCCGGTTCTGATAGAATGGATCATCAAGAATCACGGTTTTCAGTTTTATTGTTATAGAGGAAGAAAAGAGACTTGTCGACACCTGAAACGGAGCCGAACGACCATGCAACATCCCGACGACCGACAGCTTCAGCTTTTTATCGCCGCCCAACTGGACGCCGAAAAGGAAAAGTCCCTTGAGGAGCATTTGGCCCAATGTCCGGAATGTAGAAAACGGGTCTCGGAGTTGGAACGCAGCCCCCAAGACCCGTTGCTCCAACGCATGCGAGCGTTCGAGGCCGAGGACGGAAATTACTCCGAAACCGTCGACCATGTCGTCGATTGGTCCGAAAAGAGTTCGGCGGGTTCCAATCTTTTTTCCGGAGGCGACGTCCTCGGCGGCAACCTGCGGCTGGAAAAGCAGCTCGGTCGCGGCGGAATGGGCGAAGCGTGGAAGGCCAACGATTTGATGGCCGGACGGGACGTCGTCGTCAAACTGGTACCGCAGGAAATCCGACACGCCGAAGCGGCCATGGGACAGGTCCGTGAGACATTCCAAAAAGTCCACGCATTGCAGCACCAGCATATTTGTCCGATGATGAGTCTGAACGACGACCCGACCTACGGGCTGTACGTCGTGATGAAGTTCATCAACGGCAAAACGCTTGACGTTTACCGAAAGGAGTACATCGCCAAGAATGGTCGGTTTCCTCTTGCGGAGATTCTTCGAATTCTCTGGGACGTCGCTCGGGCTCTGGACTACTCGCACGAACGCAAGGTGCTGCACCGCGACGTGAAGCCGCAGAACATCATGATCAGTCCGGAGGACGGCGTACAACTGATCGACTTCGGCTTGGCGGCGGAAATTCGGTCCAGTATGATGCAGTTCAGCGAAACGCCGATGGACATTGCGGGAACCCGTCCGTACATGGCTCCGGAACAATGGAGAGGGCGTTTGCAAGATGCGAAAACGGACCAATATGCTTTGGCGGTAACGGCGTACGAACTGATCGCGGGCCGGCAGCCGTTCGTGGGGACCGACGTCTCGGTGTTACGGGAATGTGTTCTGAACGAGGAACCGGAGCCGATCGCCAACATGTCGGAGCACATCAACGCGGCGTTGGCCAAGGCGATGTCGAAGAAGCGGGAAGACCGATTTCCCGATTGCAAGGCGTTTGTCAAGGCGCTGAATACGAAGCCGGAGAAGCCGGTGTCGCCGCCACCGGAAACGCCGGCGCCGCCAACACTGAAATTGCTGGCACCGTTGTTTCCACCTCCGCCGCCTCCGCCGTCGACGCCACCTTCTCCGAATCCGTCGACAATTATTATCGATCCGTTTTCGCAGTTGAAAATTGCCGAAAAGACTTCATCGGCGTCTTCAGATCAAAAGAAAAGTCGTTTCGGTTTCCGGATGGCGGGGGTCGGTCTCATCGGAGTGTTTTTGGCGGGAATCGCCGCGTTTTTTCTGTTGCCGTTGAAACCATCCACTCCGAAGCCGCAGAACGTGGCGGCGGCGAAACTCCAACCGGTCGAGGGAACCGTTACGGAAAACACGCCGAAAACGGACATCGGAGCCTTCGAACAGCAGGAGAATGCCGCGACGCGAACGACCGTCGACAATTCATCGACGGAGGAAGCATGGCGGCCCACGGAAGCCGAGCTTGCGGGAGCTCCGGCGAACTTTTTGGAAAAACTGAAAAAACAAACGGACTCCGTCAGAAATACATCGAAAGGTTTCGTCGCGGGACAAGTGTTCATCGACGGAAAACCGGCTCTGTCTCCCGGAGATTTCGACGTTCAACCGAATCAGATTCCGACGTATCACTTTGAAAACGGATGGTTCGTCTCCGAAGTCGTGGAATGGCCCCAAACGGAAATTCCACTCGCCTTTTACGGAAAACAGTCGGAAAAATCGACCATGAAGCTCAAGACAGAGCCGAACAAAGACAACGTCGTTTTCGCCAACGTCAAACTCAACACGGTTTCCGACGACAAATTGGAGGACCTTGTGGGAAGAGTCGTCACGGAAGAAGGGAAACCCGTCGCGGGTGTCGCGGTGTATGCCAGTTGCAAGCTGACGTCGAAAACGATCAATCCCGGAATCCATCTGGTTCATGTCGGCCCCGTCAAAACGGATCGTGACGGAAAATACGTCTTCCCGAAATTGTTTCCACGAGCATGGACCGTCTCCCTGCAATCGGCCGCCGACAAACCCAATTCGAACATCGCGACAATGGATTCCAGCATCGCGAAAACCGGTCTCTGGGAGACCAATTCGGATCTGGTCGTGTTCCGCAACAAAATCATCACGATCGAGACGGTCTACCAACCCGACGGCTCGACGGATTTCGTGAAGGGAAACATCGTCAAGGGACGGTATGATCTGATTCTGTTCGGAAACAACGACTTGGCCGCGGGAGAACAGAAAACCGGCGGACGCTTGAAATTCGATTCGACCGACAATAGTAATCGGCCGGACCTGTGTTTTGAAATCGGAAAAGGTAGTTGGGACTTCTCTCAAGAAGATGATTACAAAAGTACGATTGGGCATTGCGATCTCGGCGAGGTGAATTTCGATTCCGTACGAGCCGCAGACATTGCCAAAATCGGACATCATAGTCGTTTCCCCTGTGTCTTGAACCACGTCCACCTGATACGGACGCGAAAAGGGTGCTACGCCAAGTTCGTGGTGCGTTCGATCAAGATCATCAACGATCCTTCAGGGAACGCGGAATCTCCGAGTGCCCCAGATTCGACGAAGGCCGTAGCGTCCGTCGAAGACCTGCCGATAGTAGAAACGTGGCAACCGACCGAAGCCGAACTCGCGGCGGCCCCGGCGGAATTTCTGGAAAAACTGAAAAGCCAAATCGATCATATCAAGAACGGAAATAAGTTCGAATACCATATCTTCGCGGGCCGGGTTCTCATCGATGGAAAACCGGCGCAAGCTCCCGGGGATTTTTACGTTCGCGATACCGTTCACTATGAAAACGGGTGGTTTCTCGCATACGGAATCATGTCCACGGCAACTGAAACAAAGTGTACCTTTATGGGAATTCGCTCGGAAGAGGCGACAATGAAGATCGTTGGGGAGCCGAACAAAGACAACGTCGTTTTCACCAGAATCCGAATGAAAACGGCGTCCGACGACAAATTGGAAGACTTGGTGGGTAGAGTCGTCACGGAAGAGGGAAAACCCGTCGCCGATGTCGACGTATATGCCCAATCCCCCAAAGGTACGTATTCATGCCAAACCGGTAACGTCAAAACGGATCATGAAGGAAAATACCGTTTCCCGAAATTATTCCCACGAACATGGAGGGTCTCCATTAGCTCGTCCGACAAACCGAGTGATTGGAACGAAGCGCAAACAGGTCTTCAGGCGACGAATCCGGACCTGATTGTCTTATCCAACAAGCGAATCACGATCGACACGGTTTTTCAACCGGACGGTTCGACGGATTTCAGTAAAAATAATGCCGTCAAGGGAGAGTATACGCTGATCCCGTTCGGCAACGGAGACACGGCCAAGGGAAATACAAAAACCGGGAGCCGTATTGAATTCCATCCGACCGCCAAAGCGAAGTGGGGCAATCCCGATCTGTACTTTGCCACCGGAAAGGGAAAGTTTGCGTTCGCTCAAACCAGAATTAACAACAGCCCGATAGCGTGTTGCGATCTCGGCGAAGTGGATTTCAATTCCGTACGAGTTGCGGATACCGCCAAACTTTCGCAAAAAGAATCCGAGGTGCCCTGCCTCTTGAACCACGTCTACCTGGTCCGGACGCAAGAAGGAAGTTACGCCAAGTTCGTCGTGCGGTCGATCGACGTCGTGGAGCCTCCGGCCGTTGCCGAAACGAAAACTCCCGAAGCGGCGAAAACCGTTCCCGCCGAAACGAAAACTCCCGAAGCGGCGCCGCCGACCAATGCACCACAGTTCAATATCCGTCCGGCACAGAACGATTGGCCGAGTCCTGCCGATCTCGCGGCGGCCCCAGCGGATTTCAATGTGCGTGGAAAGGATATTGCGGACCAAATAAAAAAGAAAGGCGGTTTGGCCGTTGCCGGACAAGTTGTCGCTCCCAATGGCGTCCCCTTGAAAAAGGGGATGTATCGGGTGTCCATTGACAATAATTCCGTCTACGACTGTTATGACAACGGTTGGTTCATCGCCCAGCACTACAATAACAGGTCATCTTCCTGCCGATGCATTGCCGCCACATTTCATTACCGGACCGAATTCGCCCAGGAAATCGTGCAAGATAAAGTCAATTTTCTACAGATCGCTCTCGAAGCGATCCCCGACGAACAACTGGCGACGCTCCAAGGGACGGTTCAGGATGAGAAAAATCAACCCGTTGCCAACGCCCAGGTCAAGTTGACTCTCGGTTTCACCGTGTCGCTCGAAACGACGACCGACGCCCAAGGGCAGTATTCTTTTCCGAAAATACTGCCACAGGCGTACGATCTGATCATTACGTCGAAGCAACATTTTGGTTCGTTCGCTCATTGTATGATTGAGCCGGCCAAGGCGGATGGGACGAAATGGGTGATAACTTCCATAGACGGACTCTCCCGACTGGAAGACCAGATGATCGTAACGACGATTTTCGCTCCACGGCGAGTCGTCATCGAAGCCGTCCTCCAGTCTGACGGCTCAACGGACCTTGCTGCTCGAAACACACTGAAAGACCGTTTTGCGCTGGAACTGTTCGGCGACGACGGTCTGATCATGGGAAGCAAAAAAACCGGCCGCTGTATCATTTTCGATCCAACGGCGAAAAATTACGAAGACATGCATTTGCATGTCGATAAAGGCGTACCCGCTTTCTTCACGAATCGACGTTCCGGCATGATCAACGGAATCTACAGCCTCGGTAAAGTCGACTTCGCCTCCGTGAAAGAGGCCGATCCAAGTTTGATCCAAAACACCCCGCTCCCCTGCGAAGTGAACCACGTTTACGTGGTTCGTACCGCGCAGAATGGGCTTTTCGTTAAGTTCATCGTCCGCTCGATCATCGTCGGCGACAAAGATGCACCGCCGGCGTCCCCAGCGTCGCAGCCGCGCCGCATCGACAGGGACGCGGCGGAACGTCAAATCAAGGCGGCACTGGAAAAGAACGTCGATATCGATTTCAATGAAAACACCCGTTTTGATGATTTATGCGAATTCATCACCGAAAAAATTCCCGGGGTGGACGTCGCCCTTGACAAACACGAAACCGGGAGCATTGGTCTCGCGTCGCAATCTCCGGTGTTGAGGGAGCCTTTCAAGCACAAAGGGATCAAGCTCCGCGTCGCCCTGTGGTTGGTCCTCCGCGATCAGGATCTGAGTTGCTATATCGACCACGGAAAACTGTGGATTACCACGGCATTTGCGACCGAGGAAAAGACGAGTATCCTGGATCTGCCGACGTCCGCCGAGGCGGCACGCCGAATCAACAAAGCCTTGGACATGAACGTCGACATCAAGTTCGATAACAATTCGACCTTCTCGGATTTATTCCGTACGATCACGGAGAAGAATCCCGGGCTCCTCGTCCGCTTGGAATATCGCGGGGCCGGTGCCTTGGGGATCACGTCGGCCTCTCCGGTGGTGAAGGAACCTGTCACGTTCAAGGCCACTAAGCTCCGAGTCGTCCTGCAATCGGTTCTCTCCAAACAGAACCTGGCTTACTGTGTCAAAAACGAAGTACTGTTTATTACCTCGGTGGATGAGGCGAAAAGAATGACGAAAAGCGACTGATTCGCCGTCCCCTTTAGCCGGTACTCCGTGCTCCCTGAATGTTCGAACGGATGGAAAACCCTCATCGATTCAACGAAAGACGAAAAATGACGAAAAACGCTATTCTCCGTTGTTGGCTTTTCATTTGTTTGACGATTCCGGCGGCGACGCTTTCGGGACAGGAATTATCGGAACGTCAATGGTCGACCTCGGACGGACGATTTCAGGTCGACGCCGTTTTCGTCCAGAAAAAGAAGGACAAGGTCGTTCTCAAACGGAGCGACACGGGAAAAACGATCGAAATCTCACTCTGGCGTCTCTCCGAAGACGACAAAAAATACGTCGCCGAGCAGCGGACGCCGGAGAAAGAACCGGAGAAAGCGAAAAAGGCCGACGAAGATCGCGCTCCGGACCATCCGAAGAGCCCTGATGCCGTCGCTCCACTCGATCCGGCGACCCTCGCGATGGCTCCGCCGGAGTTTATCAAAAAGGGAAAGGAAATCGCCGATGAAATCAAAGCCAAAGGCGGGTTTGCCGTGGCAGGACAGATTGTGGACAAGAACGACAATCCGTTACGAAAAGGAATGTATGTCGTTGCTTTACAACCCGATAACGCCCAAGGACGTAAAATCTCCAATGAACGCGCAGCATACGGAATCAATGCACACATCGCAGACTGTTTTGAAGACGGTTGGTTTATCACTCACCGTGAAATCCATGCGTCGTACAACACGCTCTTGGCGGCGTCGTTCGTCCATGACGAAGTCTCAACATCTTTGCCAATCGAAGAAGGCAAGGTCAATTTCTGGAAAATCTCTCTCGATACCACTCCTCGAAAAGATCTCATCAATCTCAACGGATACATCCAAGATGAAAAAGGCCGACCGGTCGCCAACGCCACCGTGACACTGACACACGCCGTCTCTGGTCACAGCTACGGTCCCGCCATGATGATCAAAACAAGCACCGATGCCAATGGAATGTATTCGTTTCCGGAAGTCGCATCCCAACCGTACGGCGTGAAAATTTACAGCCCCTCGTTTCAATACCCCCCCGGCTTTTTTCATTCGATGTCGTCGAGCTTTTTCCTCTGGCCCGGAGACAAACAGGTAAGCTCCAACAACGGCGGACCGTCCCGACTAGAAAGAGGAAGAATCATGACAATGCTTCAGTCTCCCAGAATACTTCTCCTTGAAACCGTTTTTCAACCGGACGGCTCGCCGGACTTCGACAAAAGTAATGTCGTTCGAAATCAATATTGGCTGACGGATGTAGGAAGCACCGGGGGAGTCGTCATGGGGAACCCCGTGCTCAACCGCATAAATTTCGACACGGCAAATATCCGGGAAGTCTTCGCGGGTGATGTCGAGCTGAGTGTCATGGGAGGGAGGTTTTTTTTCATTCCCCCTTATGACGGTGATCAGCAAGACAAGAGCGGCCTTTACACTCTCGGTAAGACGAATTTCGATTCCGTCAAGAAAGGGCTCCCGTTCAAAATCCAGCGAGAGAATGTTCCTTGCGAATTAAACCATGTTTATGTGGTCCGAACCGGTCAAAAAGGAAACTACGCCAGGTTCGTCGTCCGCTCAATCGACGTCATGGAGCCTCTCCTCCCCCAACGGACCATCATACGTCAAATACGTAAGTGAGGTTATCGAGGATCGATTTTTTATTGAGGCTTCCGCTAAAAATTAGCAGGCAAGCTCCAGAGCTCGACGCGTCAGCGAGGGAATGTGCTTCAAACACTCGCTGACGCTTCACGCTCTGTTTTATTGCCGGTTATTTTGAGAGAGTCGCGAAAAAGTTGATCTTTTGTCGATTTCGCCCCGGAGGGGCAGCGCATCACAACCCAGGGCAGAGCCGAAGGCGTCGCCCTGGGTTGCCAACGCCCCAAGGAATGATCGCCCTGTAAGGGCAGTGCAATACCGGTGTTACACTGCCCTTACAGGGCGGCGGTTGATGAGCGACCGGTATCCCAGGGCGACGGCGAGTACGCCTTGCCCTGGGCTGTGATGCAATGGCCTTTCAGGCCGAAGATACAGAAACGACAACTTTCTTGCTACAGGCTCGTTATTTTTCTGGCGAATGCCTGAAGTCGCCTTGAATTGAGAGAACGCTCCCTCGCTGGCGCGTCATGCTCTGAAATTTCCTCCCTCGCTGACGCGTCGGGCTCTGATACTTTATTGATTCGACAGTTTGAATCGCGCGATCAGCGACTGCAATTGATTCGCTTGACCGCTCATTTCATTGGCGGCGCTGGCCGATTCCTCGGCGCTGGCCGTGTTCTGCTGCGTCACGGCGTCGATCTGCTGCAAACCGATCGTCACCTGATTGACGCCCTGCGCCTGTTCGTTGCTCGCCACGGCGATTCCGGCCACGAGATCGGTCGTCTGCTTGATTTGCGTGACGATCGTGTTCAGGACTTCCGACGTGTGATTGGCGACGTCGCCGCCTCTCTCAATCTCTTTGCCGCTGGTCGCAATCAAGTCGGCGGTTTCCCTCGCGGCCTTGGCACTGCGAGCGGCCAGATTGCGGACTTCTTCGGCGACGACGGCGAAACCTTTTCCGTGCGCTCCGGCGCGGGCGGCTTCCACGGCGGCGTTCAACGCGAGCAGATTCGTCTGAAACGCAATGTCGTCGATCACTTTGATGACCCGCTGTACTTCTTCCGAATTTTTCGTAATCCGTTCCATTGAGGCGTTCATGTCCCGCATGGCTTGTTGGCCTTCCGAAGCCGCGTGCGTCGCCTTTTGGGCCAAATCCCGGGCGTCGCCGGCGCTTTCCGCGTTCGCCTTCGTCTGGCTGCTGATTTCGCTCATCGAGGCGGTGATTTCCTCAAGGCTCGCCGCCGATTCCTGAGCCCCACTGGAAAGAGCTTGGGAGGCCGTCGACACTTCGCCGGAACCGATAGCGACTTGCGATACGGCCCGATTGACTTGGTACAGGGTCTCGTTGACGGCGGCGATCATGTTCTTCAGACCGATGTTCATCGAATCCTTTTCCGTCTTCGGTGTGATTTTGACGGTCCAATCGCCGTGCGCCAAGGATTCGGCCATACTGGAAA
This sequence comes from Thermoguttaceae bacterium, assembly GCA_031548665.1. Classification (GTDB taxonomy): domain Bacteria; phylum Planctomycetota; class Planctomycetia; order Pirellulales; family Thermoguttaceae; genus WRKP01. The sequence continues at coordinate 1,785 of JAVBQW010000001.1, read as the reverse complement.
CATTTTGATAATCGCGCAGAACCATGCTTGCCGCTTTGGCCAGATCTCCGGTTTCATCGCGACGATCGAGAAACGCCTCGGGAACATGGACGGAAATATCTCCTTCACCGGCGACTGAATGCATCAACGACGTCACGCCCTTGATCCCCGTCGTGATGTCCGAACGCAAGACGAGCCCCAGAACGATGCCGAGAACGACGCCGAGAACGATCGCGGCAATGATACCGTAGGACGCGTTGCTGTCGATGTTCGCAACGTTTTTTTCGCAGGAAGCCATGTCTTCACGCAACAGTTCGAGCGTTTTGCCGGCGGATTCCAAAAACCGACCGGCGATTTCAACTTTGACGTCGTTGCTGCGGACCATGTCGATGTTCGTTTTGATGTCGTCGTTGAATTTTCCCTCCCAAACATCGAGATTCTTCTTGGCTTCGTCGACCAAATTCTTGTCGTTTTCCGAAACGAGTCGTTCCCTGACCTTTTTCAAAAGATCACCGATTTCATCAAACACCGTGTCGGCTTGCTCCTTGAATTTGGGATAAACATCAACGTCGGCAATGTGCAGCAGGATGTCGCGATTGAGCCGCCGGATTTTTTCCGTTTGCGAAAGGAGCAGGGCGGCGTCCTTGATGGTTCCGAGGCGACTCAACGGAATGAACGACTCGTCTCCTTCCTTTTTGGCGATGCGCGTCGAATGTTCGTCGATGCTTTTCACCAAATCCCTGATCGCCTGTTCAGTGGCACCGGCGGCGGCCAAACGAATCTCACCCACCTTGTCGCTTTCGGTGTTGAAATCGACGTAGTGCTTGTGTTCGCCCTTGTAGCTTTCCGCTTCGGTCTTGATTTTCGCGACTTCCTCAACGATCCTGTCATCGGATCGACGATTGGCAAGGATCTTTTTGGTGAGCGGCTCGATATTTTTCAAGATCTTGTCGACGTTGTCGTTCAGTGAGTCCGTCCATTTCGAATGCTTCGTCTGCGTGAACTCGGACGACGCGAGCTGGGCGGCGTTCGCTTGGTCGACCATGTCGTTCGCTTGACGATTGATGTCCGCCAAATCGGTCATGTACTTGACTTCCGTCGCTACCATACCGAGACAGACATACCCGGCAATGCCGACAAGTAAAGTGATGAGAGAAAGGAGGAAAAACCCCCACATGAGCTTGGTGCCGATTTTGAAATTTTTTAACATGAGAAAGTTTCCTGGGGTAGAGAACGGTTATCGATATGCGTCAAGTTGCGAATACGTAGACGATGTTGTGGGCATAAATGAGCCGTTTATCCATTTGACCGGTACTCCGGGACGTTGGGATGCAAAAACGGTTTGTATCGCCAAAAAAACGACCAATTTGTGCCAAGGTAGAGTATAAACCATTTCGAGCATTCATTTTCTCTCACAAAGGACACAAAGGCACGAAGGAGGATTTTGATGAAAACAACCATTAGGCCTTCGTGAGCTTTGTGAGAGATAATTACTTGCACTGTGCAAGTTACAAAACATCGAACATTGAACGCGGCTGGAGACTGTAGGCCGGAGGCTGGAGTTCCCGCTTTCCAACCGTTCCCTCCGGTCTCCAGCCTCCAGTCTTGCGGCAAAATAAAGGTCGCGTTCACAAACAAAGTCGTGAACTTGCGCAGTACAACTACTACAAAGTCAGGGAAATAACATTCGTCATCCCCGCGTAGGCGGGGACCTAGACGGAAAACGTTATTGACCGTTTGCATCCGTCAATAACGTGTGCAAAAGCCTATTAAAATCTGTTCTCTGGGTCCCCGCCTACGCGGGGA